>CAZWTS010000229.1:0-3035 GCA_964637085.1 uncultured Desulfurococcales archaeon
GCAATACTATCAAGATTCGAGAAACGAATATACATACCATTACCCGACTATGAGGCTAGAAAGCAAATGTTTAAAATACACTTAGAGAAGAAGGGATTCAAAATAACTGGTATAACTTATGATGAACTAGCAAAACTAACAGAGGGTTATAGTGGAAGAGATATTAGAAATATATGTCAGACAGCTATAATGCTAATGCTACGTAGAGCAAACCCTAACATAATAGAAAAACTAATGAAAATAACCGATCTAAGCCAGCTAGAAAAAGAAACCTATCACGTGGAACCGATAACAAGAGAGGAATTATTAAAGGCAATAAACATGGTGAAACCAGCAACAAGCCCCGATGATCTAAAAAGATATGAGGAATGGACTAAGCAATACGCAGTTCTCTAAATACTAGAGATTAAAAATATTTATTTACCCTCGATAATCTCTCCTCTTTTACAATCCATTGAGAAAAACCATTACAAATCTGACAGTAATAACGTAGTATTTACGTAGAAAGTATTTTCTAAGTTTCCTAGGAAACATTAAACTGTAAGCTTATAGTATAGTGGGTGGTAAGTGTAGGTTAACTGGCTTGTTAATAAGAGAGGCTGCGGGAATAACTATAAGGTGAGGGCTTTTAACTGGTTCTAGTGGGGGCTTAGGGTATTGGGGGGTAAGGGTATCTATTACTATGCTATAGTAGTTATCGTTGGATTCCTTGGTACTCTTGGTTATAGGCTTAGTGTGCCGGTTGTTGCTTTCTTTGTTCGTGATTTATTGGAGGCTTCTGCTTTAATTATAGGTGGTTTATCTACTGCTTATTTTGTTGGTCGTGCATTATTTGCTACTATTGCTGGTAAGAGTATTAGTCGTATGCAGCGTTTTACTTTATTACCAGTTACTGGCTTGGTTTTGAATTCTATTCTAGTCTTATCTTATGGTTTTATTAGTGCTCCTTGGCAAGCATTATTGATAAGGTTTGGTCAGGGTGTTGCTGCTGGACTATTATGGATACCCCTACAATACCTTGTTGCAGCTTATGTTCCCGTAGAGTGGAGGGGTAGGGCTTACTCGATATATTTTTCTCTCGGGGGACTCGGTGTTTTTGCTGCTAATGCTCTCTATGCTCTCCTAGTAGGGCTAGGTGATTGGCCTATACTTGTATTAGCATCCCTAATTCTTGCTTCCTGTATCCCCTTAGTTCTAGTCCTACCGCCGGCTAGGACGGAGGCTCTAGTAGAGAAGCATAGTAGTAGGGCGTCGAGTGGGGGTGTCTTATCTGGTATTGTATGGTTTACTATTCTCTCGGGTTTTTCTCTAAACTTTGTTTTATCTATTGCTGGTGGAGACATTCCCTACATATTTATTAATGAAATAGTAGGGTTGAGTAAGCCTAATACAGCTCTCCTATTGAGTGCTGTAAGTATTCTTGGAATGCTAATAGGATTTATTGCTTCATGGATAGCTGACCGCTACTCTGACCGCATAGTGCTACTAGTACTCGTATCACTAATACCCTTATCACTACTACTAATAGCTCTCCTAACACCATTAACAGTTCTCCTAGGCTTCGTATTATTACGTGTAATTCGTAGCACTTTTACACCAGTCTCTAGGAGAATACTATCAATATACCACCGTGAACCGGGAGCAGCAATAGGCTACATTAACACTGCCTCCAATATAGGGGTTGCATCCGGGTCCCTCTACACTGGCTTCTTCTACGACTTATTAGGGCTTGAAAGCCTAACGCTATGGCTTGCCACATTAAACCTAATACCATTAACACTGTTACCGATAGCACTAATACCTCTCGTAGCCTACACGGTAATCCTACGCGGCAAACAATAATGGAGGGAAGCGAGGGGTATCGGGTTCTCAGTCATACTATACTGGTATTTGTTCCCGCGTGTCCCGTGGGTTTCCCTACTCATTCCCTCCCGGTACTTTATACCCTATCTATACCCAGGTATGAGCGTGGAAGGGGTGCGCGAGATATGAGGCCGAGTTTATACAAGGTTTTGGGAGGCCTAATAGTAGTCCTCGTATTATCAACTATAGCTTTAGTACCAGTAGAATCACTAATAGCGAGTGCTGAGCAAACTACTACTAACCCGGGTACAAGTGCTTCTAATACAACTAATACTACGATAGCAGGTGTACGTGAAAGAGTAGCTGAGAGAATAATAAGTAATGTTGAGAATAAGATAGAGAAAATACTATCACTAGCAGATGAGTACAATATAAGTATTCCAGAAAACCTAACCGTACTCGTAGATGAGGCTAGAAAGCTATTAGATAATGCTACTAGCCTTGTCGAAGAAAACCCGTGCGAAGCAATAAAGCTAGCATTAAGGGCTGCAAAAACCTTCCGTCCAGTAGCAGTCTACGTACTATCTAGTCTACCTGAAAACGTTAGAGAGGAACTATTAGCGAGTTCTCTAGAGCGCTTAGTAGAAGAACGATTAAACGCAATAGATAGATTTGAAGAGAAACTAGCATACCTAGAAGAATACAACGTAACTATACCGGAAATAGTCTATGAGAAGATTAGTCAGGCTAGAGAAATATTGGAGCAAGCGAAAGAGGAACTAGATAGCGGGTTATATAATGTAAGCGATATAATGGCGAAGATCCGCCAGGCGGATAGGCTATTAGCTGAAGCAACAGTAATATTATATCGGTATTTCGGGCGAATATGGCATACTCTAAGCCTAATAGATGCAGCTTACCACAAGCTAATAATGGGGACTATCGCTGTAGCTAGAGCGATAAACTATACCGTTAGATTAGTAGAAGAAAACAACACTACTGTTGCAGTAAACATTACGTCAAGACTAATAAAGGTAGTAGACAATATAATAGACTATCTTAACAGGACACTCGTAATCCTAGAAGAACATAATAGGAGTGGAAACGCTACACTACTAGTAGAAACACTCTACAATACACTAGTAGAAGTTAGAAGCCACTTAGATAAAGCCCTATCAAGCCTCGAAGCAAACGATACTATAACAGCATTAGACGAGCTTAAACAAGCACTA
>CAZWTS010000230.1:0-6665 GCA_964637085.1 uncultured Desulfurococcales archaeon
CCTCCTAGGACAATCAACAAAAACAACAGACAAGCCAATCCGAGGCCCACGAACCCTTAAAACCCTATCAAAAACCCAGCGAACCCCACCACCACCGCCAACACCAACTCTAACCCTCAAACCCCTAGAACCACTCAGAGAGAAACACACCTCCACCTAAAGTACATACCTAGAGAACAATATAAAACCAACCCCACCAAAAATACACTAGAGGAGGGAAGAAAACAAGTGCCAATAAAAAACAAGACAAAAACCCTAACCCTCACACTAATAATACTAGTACTAACAACAATAACAACACCAACAACTCAAGCAAAAACAACAACCCAACCACCAATAAAAACACTATGGGAAAAAGACATACCCGCACCAGCAATCGTATATAGCGTTGATTGGAGCCCAGATGGAGAAAGAATAGCAGCAGGAACAGGATGGCCCGGAAAACTCATAGTTTTTGACCGAAATGGAAACAAGCTATGGGAAAGCGAAGACCTAGGCGGAAGTGTAAATAGTGTTTCTTGGAGCCCAGATGGTTTGTTGCTTGGTGTTGGTGGTAGTTTTAGTCGGGAGCTTAAAGTCTTCTATATGGGCTACGGTGTTTTTAGGATAGTTGGTGGTGTGGGGGCTCGTGTATGTTTTCTTGATGAAAATGGTGTTACTGACTGCTACTATGTGAATGCTAGCCCTCAGTTTATCTACGCGACTCCTGGAACCTATAGGGTAGTCATAAAGCCAAAGCCGTCGGAAAATACTCTAGGAAACGTTGAACAGTATAGTATTGAGAAAACGTTGTATGTAGGGGCTGGTGAGATTAGGGAGGTTGAAGTTGATTGGAGTAAGATTTTTGGTGTTTTCTCTCTTAGTGGGTGTGCTAGTACTTGTGTTGTAGAGTGGAGTGGTGGTGGGAGAGGTGTGAGGGATGGTTTCTATTATGTTGTGCCGGGGACTTATACTGTTACTGCTAGTCCTCCTAATGCGTTTCTTTCAGGTTTTACGGAGACTGTTAGTGTTGCGGCGGGGGAGGAGGTGAGGGTTACTGTTTCCTATGGTCTAACTCATGCGGCTATTGCAGGTATTATTGGTTTCTTGGGGGTTTCTGTTTTTAGTATTGGATGGTATGTTACTAGGCCTAGACTAGTAGTTGGGGTTGAGCCAGAGGAGCTTGTTAGGGGGGTTACTAGGGTGGTTAAGATTAAGTTGTTGAATGGGGGTAGGAGGGGGTTTAAGGGTAGAATTGTTGTTGAAGTTGGGGGTGTTAATGTTTTCGATGACGTAGTGGTAGTTAGTGGTGGTGGAGTGAAGGTTATTGAGGTTCCCGTAGACTGGGATAAAGTTGGAGTAGAGTAGTGTTTTTTGGAGTAGTCTTTAAGGGTTTTCCCTATTTCTTCTCTTTTACTGGTTTTGTTTTTCTCTTATTTCTTCTAGTCTTTCTAGGATTAGCTCTATTGTTTTCCATCGCTCTTGTTTTCTTTTTGCTAGGCATTTCATTACTATTTCGTCTATTTCTCTGGGTATTTGGGGGTTGTAGGTGCTTGGTGGTGGAGGCTGCTTGTATAGTATCATTGATATTAGTGTTGCTGGATTATCTGCTTGGAAGGGTGGTTTTCCTGTTAGCATTTCGTAGAGGAGGGCTCCGTATTGCCATATATCGGTTCTCCAATCGCTTTCTCCATAGGTTTGAGGGTCTAGTTGTTCTGGTGCTGCGTAGAGGAGGGTTCCCTTGAATACCTGGTTTGAAGTATGTGTTGATGCTTCTAATAGTATTTTAGCTATGCCGAAGTCTGTTAGCTTGGCTTCGCCTAGTTTATTGTATAATACGTTTTCTGGTTTTATGTCTCGGTGTACTACTCCATTGTGGTGGGCGTAGCTTAGTGCTTCGCCTATCATTAGTGCTGTGTCTATTGCTTCTTTTAGGCTCAGCTTCCCCTTCCTCAATAACTTCTTCCTCAAGCTACCAGCATCCATGTATTCTACTGCTATATAGGGTATTGGCTCTAAACCATAATCGTAGACCATTACAATATACTTGTGTCTAAGCTTGCTCCAGACTTCAGCTTCGCGTAGGAAGGAGTCGAGTATGTTTTCACTTAGTGTTTCATCTAATAGTATCTTCGGGATCTTCAACGCTACTATAAGGTTATCACTAGTCCTCCTAGCCTTATAGACTACTGAGAACCCTCCACGCCCTATTTCCTCTAATAGAATATAGCCTGGAACTAGTAGGCTAGTACCAATACCCCCTCCTACACTAGCTTCCCCAGAACCCCGGGATCCCCGCTCTACTAATGAACGTGGAGGAGGTGGGGGAGGTTTCTGTAGTTCTAGTTTTCTCCCCGTACCCGCGGGTTCTCTAGGTTTCCCTTGCTTCTTTTTACTTAGGAGTAGTGCTGCTGTAAGGAATGCTCCACCTACGACTACTAGTCCTATTAGGAGGGAGTAGTCTTCAGACCATATCTGGGATCTAGTAGTGGGGGTTGAGGGAGTTGAGGGGGTTGTTGGCGTTGGCTGAGTGCTAGGAGGTGTAGTAGGCCCTACTATTGTAGTTGTAGTAGTTGAGCGAGTGGGTGTGGGTGATGTAGGGGTAGTTGTTGTCTTAGTTGGAGTTGTCTGAGAAGTTGTTGTAGTCGTGGTTGTTGTTTGAGTTGTTGTAGGCTTTGCTGGCTGAGTTGTAGTGGTTTCCGTTTGAGTTGTTGTAGTTGTTGGGGGTGGTGTTATTGGGAGTACTATTATGGTTATTGTAGTAGTGTTCTGGTTTCCTATTTTGTCTATTAGGGTTAGTTTAACCGTATAGCTTCCGGGTCGAGAATACTTGTGCTGTACTATGCTTTTGTCTCCAGTAATTGTAGTACCGTCTCCAAAGCTCCATATATACTTTGTTATCCAGTCGTCGGGGTCGTAGCTTCTAGTAGCGTTGAAGACTATGGTTTCATTGACGTGGGGTTTTACTGGACTATATTCTACTATGGGTACTGGTGGTAATGGTTTCCTAACATATATTTCACGGTGTATGGTGGAGAAGACTGTTTTGTTGTCGGGGGTTTCTGCTTTTACTGTAAGGTCTATGAAGAATATACCTGTTTGGTTTAAGTAGTAGTTAGTGTATGCTTTACTAGTCATGTATCCCGGGCCAGTAAAGTTCCAATAGTATTCTTTAACTATGGTATTATATGTTAGCGTGTTGTGGGCGTCTAGTCCTATAGTATTGTTTTCAACTGTATCATTTATTATAGTATACCATGGGAATAATCCTTCTAGTCTATAAACTATTATTCTAGCATACATGGCTACGGCTAGAAGAGTGTTTTCGGGGCTCCACGCTATCCTATGAATTACTCCGCCTAAGGGTAGGATACTAGTATTAAAACTAGTATCCCATAGCTTTTCTCCCCCAAGGCTATAGGTAGTGATTTCCCGGTCTCCTACTACAACTGTTATCCATCCCCTAGGACTACAGTCTAGGCTACGTAGGGGCTTGTTGAGATCGAGTAGTGTTTTCATACTAGCGTTTACAGGGTTTATTGATAATACTCTCCCATTTCCTAGAGCTACTATAATACTACTAGTATTACTGTAGTAGTCTAATCCAATAATGTTAGCGTTAAGCTTTTTCTCCCATAAAAGTATTATTTGAGAGCTATTACCGTAGGCTAGTTTAACCCCATAAGCTCTAACCACGCCATCACTAAAGCCCACTACTACTATGTCTCCACTAGCCCCTCTAGCCCAGGAGACTTGTGTGGGGGTATAGGGTAGATAGTAGTCTAACATAATAGTGCCATTACTATCGACAACTACTAGTTTATTGGGGTGAGAAGTAACTACAGCAGCATATAGTCCGCTAGGACTCCACGCGATTCCACGTATACTCCCGCTTAGAACTCTATACCACCTAGTATAACCTGATGGGAGGAAAGCTACTAGTAGCCCATAACTAGTACCGACTGTTATCCTATCACCATAGGAGCCCCATGCAATAGCTGTTACACTACCATTAACCTTCTTCTCCCATAGGAGCCCGTTCTTTCTCGAATAAAGAGATACCCTACCATTACTTGCACCATAGACAAGCATGTCTCCACGAGGACTCCACGCGATAGAATAGTATTCTACTCCCCCGTGGGGAGGAGTAGACCATTCACTTGATAGCCAGGTGTAGTATGCTTCTTTTAAAACAATATTGTCAACGTATACTCTACTATTAGTTCCTATCCATAGCCCCGTGGGGCGGGCTCCCTTTAAACTAGTATTAATGTGCCCCGTATAGATGTTTACATAGTATATTATCTCACCACTCCACGGATTATATACTAGTATGAAACGATTCCATCCATTAAATAAACGGCCTAAGCCAGCCTCGTTCTCTATTCTAACTAGTCTTGAAGCATTAATAGTTATACTACCCCTATTAGTCCGTAAAACTACGTCAAAGAAAGAATACCTACCCCACTCGTCTAAGTCTACGTAGACTAGTAGGTCTAGGATATAAGCACCAACTATCTTAGGGCTACTAGTACTAGTAAAATTACATGAAACAATTGCTTTCCTATTATAGTCTCCCCATATTTGAAGAGACCTAGAACCTATTGCTGGAGAATCGACTAGGACTTGATGGGGAGCTCCTCTCCCCTCACTAATAATGCTCCAATGTGATGGGAATTTTAGAGATTCAGCATATTCTTCAAAGTCTTCTCTAAAGATTATTTTCTCACGGCTAAACCATACTAGTGTTGGCTTAGATATAAAGTCTTCATAATCATCGTTATCGCTTGAAGCCGGGATTACTAGGGGGCTGGATACGAATGCTAAGAATATATAGGCTAATAATGTGAGCGCGAGTAACCGATGCAAAACTCCTCTACCGGAGAATATGGTTGCAGCAGTAGTTTTTAACAGTATCGCTGTAAACTGTCATTTACGGAAGGAAACCCTAACTTATTTATAGTACCCGAGCTAAACAATTCTTGTAGTAGGAGACTCTTCCCCCACTCTTACCTGGAGGAGGGGGTTTACTAGAATTGAAGGGTTAACGGTCATGGGGGTTGGTGCTGAGTATTTTCTAGTATGGAGTATTAATGGTGGTGAGCAGAAGCATTTATTGAAGGCTTCCCCCGTTTTTGTTGGGAGACTCCCCTATAGTTTTCGAAGCGTAGTTGAAGATTATAGTTCTCTTAACGTCTACATATATTATCCTAGTAGTAGAGAAGTTTTCTCAACGGGTCTTTTATCGGCTACGGTTAGTAGGTTTCATGTGAAACTTTTAGAAGAGCATGGACGCTTCTTCCTCATAGACCATGGGAGTAGTGGTAAGGGTTCACGTAATGGTGTTCTCTTAAACGGTGAGAAAATCCCGCCTGGTCAAAGGGTTTTATTGAAGCCTGGTGATAGTTTTAGGCTTGGTAGGCTTGGACCGGTTTTTACACTAGTTATGAGGAGGGTTGATGGGGATACTATAGTTTTACAGAAGGGTATTCCAACTATTATGCCTAGAGCTTTAGCTGAGAAATTAGCAACTATTGAGGGTATACGTATAGAAAACTATGACCGTAATACTGCTTTAGTACTAGCGTCTTTTAAGGGTTCTAGGAGGTATGGAGACCTAATAGTATATGCTGAAGAACCTAGTAAGAGGGAGCTGCGTTTAAAGAGGTTGTTCCAGTTAGAAAATATTCTAATAGACGCTTTAGAATACCTTAAAGACCACCGAGACCTAGATACAGCTAAAACCATAGTAGCTAAACTGAAGCTGAAAACCTATAGTGAGCTAATAGGAGAACTAGGAGAAGCCGAGATAGAGAAGACCTACAATGAAATAATAAAGATAGTTGCAATGGATATTTTAGACCCGGAGACACTAAAGAAGAGACTAGTAAAACTAGTACAGCTCGTAAGAGAATACGTTGAAAACCACTAGTCCCGCCTCCCCCAGAGAGTCTTTTCGCCTTAGAGTTAAACGGTGCTTAAGGCTATGACTGGTAACTGTCCCATAGACCCATATGAAGAGGCTTTAAAGCTTAAATCTATTCTTAAGCGTGGCAAGAGTATTTCTAGGCTAGAACACTTTCTATCATATTACGCGGACTCCTGTCTCCCCGAATACATTAATACCGTGAGGAGACTCGTAGGCGAGAAACGCTTCCAAGAGGCGAGAATACTAAGAGAGGTAATTGTTAGAGTAGCACGTTCTAGCTCTTATACTCGTAGACTATTATTGGAGGCACTACTAGAAGACTATGATGAGGAAGCGAGGATAATAGCTGATATGCTTGGCGAGAAAATAAAGCTTATCGAGATAGTGGAAGCTCTCCAACGAGCTGGGAGACTATTAGGAGAATTAGAGGGAAGAGATAGAATAGAGTTCTCTGAGAAAATATGGGAGGCTAGGAGACTCCTTACTAGAACAGGTGATACTAGTAGAACACTAGTACTATTAAGAGAAGTATTGAGTGAACTAGAAGAAAAGATTAGGAGTAGAAGACTAGAAGAAGAGTATAGGAGAGAATCAGAAGCCCTAGCGGGAAAACTATACGATAGTATTAGGGGGGTTGTAGGCTCTAGGCTTAGCCTAAATAGTCTTAG
Organism: uncultured Desulfurococcales archaeon; assembly: GCA_964637085.1. GTDB lineage: Archaea > Thermoproteota > Thermoprotei_A > Sulfolobales > WANQ01 > JALWGO01. The sequence goes on from CAZWTS010000230.1 coordinate 6,577, forward strand.
AGAATACTTCTACAGCCTCTATAAGAACTACCCAGAGCTTAGGGGCCTCTTAAAAATACTAGTTGAAGGTATGGGTAAGAGGAGGGAGC
>CAZWTS010000231.1:0-4075 GCA_964637085.1 uncultured Desulfurococcales archaeon
CAGCTGGACGTGGAAAAGGGTACAAATGTCCTCGATGCGGCTATAGAGTTCTGGAAGCCCCTAAGGTATTAATACCATTGAAGAGAAATATATCAATTGGAATATATACTCCACCACTATCAAGTATGCATCATTTATCAAAACCTAAGATCAGATACGGTCGCGAGAATTCAGGTAAAATACCCATTATGATTGATAAATGGTTCCATTTCAATGAATTAACCGGGGGGTAAAACACCCCTCTGTTTCCACTGGAGCCCACTAATACACATACAAAAACTATATAATTGCAAGATATTCAATATCTAATTTAATGACCCGGGAACCCCTGTTATTCGAGTGCACCCTAACTTCTAATATCTTGGAACCTCTAGTCATTATGATATATTCATTATATACTATATTTTTGTATAAACTTATACAATTATGATATTGATTCTATATTTAACTAGAGATATTACAGCTAGAAGTTTCCAATAGAAATCTGGGGGTATAGCAGTGTAAATGTGTACTGTCTCTAGCGTTGATGCTTTTATCAATTGTTTTGACATATTGTTTAAGTTTAACTCCCCGGTTAACACCCCTCTGTTTCCACTGGAAAATCAAGTCTTCTCACTATGTTCCACTATTCTCTTAATAACATCTATTTTCGTTACGATGCCCTTTACACCGTTTTTATCAACAACTAATACTGCAGGATAATCTATTAGTAGCTGCATAACTGTGCGTATCGATGCATTCTCGGTAACTGTTGGTAAAGGATCCTCCATTATATCTATAGCTTTTAAATGTGAGATATTCTTATGTGTTATCAATGTCTTCATGATAGTTGTTTCATATACGGTTCCTATAGGCCTGTTCTTCTCATCTATGACTGGTACCTGTGATATACCATGTCTATCCATTATCTCAACGATATCGCATACAAGAGTGTCTGGTTTAACAGTAATAACAGGAGTATGCATATACTTTAGTACTGGTTCCTCTTTTCTACCTTCATCAAGTACGCGTAGGATTTTTATTAAAGTGGAAATTCTAGGATTAACCTCTCCCTTCTCTATCTTAGCTATAAGTGATTGGCTTACACCTGCAAGTCTAGCTAGTTCCCTCTGGCTTAATCCAGCCTTCTTCCTAAGTCTTCGCAACTCTTCAGGTGAGGGAATGCGCATCCCCGCTGCCTCCACACTCTTATACCTATATTGTTTTAGCTTAACAAAAACTATATTTCTCGCATACAACATATAACTACACATGGAGTTCATTTATGTTCGTTGAAATAAGAATCCATGGTCGTGGAGGGCAAGGTGCTGTTACCGCTGCTAATTTGCTTGTTACTGCTGCGTTATTTGAGGGGAAATACGGTCAAGCATTCCCATTCTTTGGTGCTGAACGGCGTGGTGCGCCAGTACTTGCTTTCGCTAGACTTAGTGATAAACCTATAAGAATTCATAGTGAGATAAAGGAACCCGATATGGTTGTTGTATTTGATCCAACGTTATTTGATCTTGTTGATGTATTAGCTGGTCTTAAACCGGGGGGTAAAATATTAGTGAATTCTCCCGAACCAATAGACGTTGACGGCCCCTATGAAGTCTACTATGTCGATGCAACGAGAATAGCATTGGGTTTAAAACTAGTTGTTGCGGGTTGGGCTCTAATAAATACCCCGATGTTGGGAGCTATGGCTAGAGTATTAGGTAGTATATCAATTGAAAGTGTTGTTAAAGCGATAAAACAGAACTGGTCAGGGAGACTTGGAGAAGTTAATGCTCTGGCAGCTGAGGAAGCCTTCAAAAATGTTAGAAGAGTTGAAAAATAAGTTAATTGGAGGTGTAAGAAATGTCTAATTTGATAAAAATAAAAGATAATATACTACCATTATCCACTGCAAGCGAGGCAGCTATGGGTAAAACAGGTAGTTGGAGAACATTCAAACCAGTAATAGATTATTCTAAGTGTATAAACTGTTATCTCTGCTGGCTTTATTGTCCTTTCTCGGTTATTTCTAAGAGTGATGAAGGAGTAGTGATAGACTATGAATACTGTAAGGGATGCGGTATATGTGCGAATGTATGCCCTGTTAAAGCAATAGCATTCATACCTGAGAGGTGAGTATCTATGGCTCTTCTAACTTTAACAGGTAACTATGCTGTAGCTTGGGCTGTTAAGAGGGCGAGGGTGCAAGTTGTAGCAGCTTATCCTATAACGCCGCAGACAACTATTGTTGAAAAAATATCACAAATGGTTGAAGACGGTGAACTTAACGCCAAGCTTATACGTGTTGAAAGCGAGCATTCAGCACTAGCTGCCACTTTTGGTGCCGCTATTGGTGGTGCTAGGGCTTTCACAGCTACAGCTAGTCATGGATTACTTTATATGCATGAGGTTTTATGGTGGACGGCGGGAGCACGTGTACCAGTAGTCATGGCTGTTGTTACTAGAGCCATAGGGCCTCCATGGAATATTTGGACTGATCACTCAGATATAATGGGTCAGAGAGATACTGGTTGGATTATCGCTATGGCCGAAGATAATCAAGAGGCCTTTGACTTAACATTACAGGCTTTTAAGATAACAGAAGACGATGACGTAAATTTACCGATGATTGTTGGATTAGATGCATTTATTCTAAGCCATACATATGCGCCAGTAGATGTTTTAGAGCAAGACGATGTTGATAAATGGCTTCCGCCACGCAGGCAACTCTATGTAATTGACCCTGAAAATAGGTATAGTATGGGTAATATAGCGTATCCTAAAGACTATATGTTAATGAGATACGATATGGAGCGTGCCATGGAACGTGCTAAAAAGGTTATTGAGAGAATAGATAAAGAATACGGGGAATATTTTGGTAGGAGTTATGGTGGTCTAATAGAATGCTATAAGTGTAGTGATGCAAAATACCTTGTGGCATTAATGGGTGCGTGGTCCGGTGATGCTAAAGAAGCTGTAGATAAACTAAGAGAAAATGGATACAATATCGGTGTGATGAGGATAAGATTTGTTAGACCGTTAGGTGTTGAGAAAATATTGGAATACGCTAATGGTAAAAAGGGTATTGTAGTACTCGATAGATCTATATCTTTTGGTAGCGCTGGTCCATTGTTCATTGAATTATCATCAGTGTTAGCATCCCAAGGCAAGCCTCCCGCTATGAAGGGGGTTCTAGCAGGTATAGGGGGTGTAGATGTAGGTTATAGGGATATAATGAAGATTCTAGCGGGATTTGTCGATGAAGTTGAAGAGAAGGGCTGGTTTGTTAAGAGGCAGGAATGGTTCCTTAAAGAATAATTTAATGGGTGTGTGTATATGACCTTGAATTTGAGAAAGGAACCAGATATAAAATATATCAGACCCGGGGATGCGGCTTGTCCGGGATGCCCTGAGGCTATGGGGCTTAGATATCTTGGTATGGCTCTAGGTGATAAAGCAATACTAGTTATACCTGCTGGTTGTTCTTCCGTTATTCAGGGCATTATTCCGAAGAATTCGTATCATTTCCCAACGGTAAATATAGTCTTTGCTGCTGGAGCCTCTACAGCTGCTGGTTTATCTGCAGCATATGAAATGCTTGGTAAGGACGCTATTGTAGTAGTATGGGCTGGTGATGGTGGTACATCAGATATAGGTTTTGCGACTCTTAGTGGTGCTGCCGAGAGAAATGATAATATAATTTACATTTGTGTAGATAACGAGGCATATATGAATACCGGTATTCAGAGAAGTAGTCTAACACCCTATGGTGCATGGACTACTACTACTTGGAAGGGTAAACGTGAACACAAGAAGGATTTACCATTAATAATGGTATCTCATAGAGTACCCTATGTTGCGACAGCTAGTGTAGCATATCCACATGACTTTATAGCTAAGTTAAAGAGAGCAGCCAGTATAAGGGGGTTTAAGTATATACATCTACATGCTCCATGCCCTGTTGGATGGAAATTTGATGCCGATAAAACAGTAGATATAGCGAAGCTTGCGGTAGAAACGGGAATGTGGATTTTATTCGAGTATCATAATGGTGTTTTCAGGATAAGTCCACCTAGCCGCCCATACATGAATAAAAGTA
>CAZWTS010000232.1:0-15395 GCA_964637085.1 uncultured Desulfurococcales archaeon
AAGATTCTAGAGACATGCGGAAAAACTGTGAGAATAACTGTTTACTCGCCAACACCTCTAGGAGCCGGATACGCATCTAGCGCAACATTATCAATAATAGCGGCTGTAGCCGTCGAGCTATTAGAGAAAGGTTATTATGACTACTTAAGAGTAGGGCAGGAAGCACACAAAGCAGAGGTAGAATGTCTTACAGGACTTGGAGACGTTATATCAATTCTCCAATCAGGTTATCTTGAAATTAGAGTAAAGCCTGGAGCACCAGGTATAGGTAGAGTACTAACCGTACCATTAAAAGAGACATTAACAGTAACAACACTTCCTTTAAGAATTGACGGTCTTCACACACCACAAATACTCACTAGACTTAGTGACGAAGTAAACAAGTATTCTGACAATCTCCTATCAAAGTTATTAGCTAATCCTACAATAGAAAACTTTACTACATTAGCCTACGAGTTTACTAGAAAGATAAAATGGATTCCCACCAACATAATAAGTCACATAGAGAGAGTACTAGTAGAGGAAGTGAAAAGAGGCAGTATTATCGGATATTATTTTAAAAAGAAGACCTTAGTAATAGTACATGATAGAACCCTAGACGAAAACATATTCTCTACGCTCCGAAGACTCTCTTCAGGACCCCCGATAAAACATAAACCTAGTCCCGGAGGCATATTAGTGGCACGTATATAAGGTAAGAATACTATATAATGGGTTCTTATACTATTAGACTAGAACATATGAGTCTAAAGAAAAGGTGTTTTTCATGGCAAAGGCTGTTAGAGCAGAATACTTGTATACAGGTAAGCCTGAACAACCTTTAAGGAATGTATACATTGTTTGGGAAGACAACACTATACGTGGAGTCTATAAGAGGAAACCACGTAATGTAGAGATTGTAGCAGAAGCTCATACGGTTACACCAGCTTTCATAGATGCCCACAGTCATATTGGTATGAATAGAGCTGGGGAACCATCAGCTGAAGGAGAAGCTAACGAGAAATTAGATTCTATACTAACATATGTAGACGCACTATATAGTATCTACATGGATGATAAGAGTTTTAAAGAATCAATAGAACACGGGGTACTCTACTCATGCGTACTACCAGGTAGTGGCAACATTATTGGTGGTAGAGCGGTTGTTATAAGAAACTATGCCGACGATATTGAGGAGGCATTCATAAAATATGCTGGCGTGAAAGCAGCTCTAGGATATAATCCGAGAAGTACAATTGAATGGAAGGGCACTAGACCCCACACACGTATGGGTGCCGTTGGTCTTCTCAGAAAATGGTTAATGAAAACTAGGGATATGCTAAAACTCGTAGAAAGTGGTAAGAAAACACTAGAAGAAGTAGAACCAGAAATAAAACTATTATTTCCCGTTCTAAAAGGCGAGGAAATATTAAGAGTACATGTACATAAACAAGACGATATCATAGGATTATTTATGCTTAGAAAAGAATTCGGATTCAAGGCAACAATAGAGCATGCAGCAGATCTGCATACGAGGAAAGCTTTTGAGAAGATAAAGAGGGAGAATATACCATTAGTATATGGACCCGTAGACGCCTTTGCTTATAAAACGGAGCTTAAACACGAGTATTGGCGGAATATTAAGTATCTAGTAGAAGTAAAACCCTTCTTCGGATTAATGACTGATCACCCAGTAGTGCTTCAGCGAAACCTCTTCTTACAGTTAAGGTTCTTTAGAAGATTTGGTTTAAGTAGAGGAGAAAGTATATCAATTATAACGCTAAATAATGCACGAATCCTCGGATTAGATAATGTTCTAGGAACCATTGAGAAGGGTAAATGGGCTAGCATGATATTATGGAACAATGATCCATTCAGCCTGGAATCGTATCCAGTAATGGTTTTAGCTGAGGGTAGGATAGTTCACGAAGAACAAGTATAGATCTATTTTTTATTAGAATAAAGTAGTACAAGTGGTGTCTTACCATAGTATTCAGCAACAGTTTCAACTCTAACATTATTTTTCTTACCACTTTCCCAGACTGGTAGCGTTCGCTCCTTAAATAATGGCTCACGTGTTAGGTGGTGGTCGTAGAATACTTGTTTGAGCTTGCTAGTCTCTTCAATTATTCTTATAGCGTTTCTTACAGCTCTATTTAAGTTAATATTGTTTAGCATGTATCCCAAAGTATAAGTTGGTGGGCCATCAAGCACTAAGATATCTGGATTCTCACGTATGATCATTGACGCGTAGTCTTCTATTATGGGACCATTAACATCAGATGTATAATATATTTTCAAGTTATTTGAATAGATTATAACTGATATAATCCAACCCACTCTAGAATACTCTATGCCGTGGAACAAAGGTTTAGTGAAAACTAGTTTTAAATCACCAAAATCGAAAGTTTTACCATCAGCAAACAATACTGTTAGTTCTTTTTCACTTACCTCGGGTATTCTTCTCCAAGAAACCCATTTCTCCCTCCTCTTGAGAAACCATTTTCTACCCTGCTCTAACAGATATTTCTTCCTTTCAGCATAATCTCCGTAATCTATCTTCAAAGCCTCTTCGAGATCGTTGATTGTATCTGGATATTCTTCCTCAACGGGTTCAAGCATTATTTCCTTCATGTCTAGGCCAAGTACTCTCTCGTATAGTGTAGAATAGAATTTCTCGGCGCGTTTACGTTGAGAATCATTTATATAGTTATTTGGGTTTTTAGCTAGAATAATCTTACCTCTATACAAGTCTATGTCTTCAAGACGGTGTAGGTAATGATCATAGTGATAATGAGTTATAATAACTATATCAGCTTGTCTCATACCATTCCTTATTAATGAGTAACCCCTCCTATACATTTCACGTTTAATATCATCGGGGGCTGGATATGTTGGATGCATTATAGCAATACCTGGATCCACTACAACTCTATGTCTCGGTGCTTCTATTAGGATGGAATAGGTTTTTGCTCCAAGAGAATCAGCCCATAGAAATCTAAAGGTCTCTCCCACACTATAAGACCTCGTTGACTTAGATTTTCCTTATAAGCTCAACAATATCTTTGGGTTCTAGTCCCAGCTTCCTACAAAGTTTGTATATAAGCGGTTCTGGTAAACCTATATTTTTGAATCCTTTTTCTACTATCTCTAAAGGTGTAAAAGGACCGATTACTAATCCGTCTACTAGTCCGTAGATAATGTCTCCTATTCTAAGCGCGAATTCTAGGTTATGTGTAGATACGATTATGTTCTTACCTAGTTTCCTATACTCCGAAATGATTTCTTCTAATAGGAGACTATTATTATAGTCTAGATTAGCTAATGGTTCATCGAGAAACAATATATCTGGGTCATAAACCATTATTGATGCTAGAGCAACTTTTTTCTTTTCACCCATACTCAATTCATAAGGTTTCTCGCCAAGAATATCTTCTATTCCTAGAAACCTAGCAGTTCTTACTACTTTTTCTTCTATTTCCTCTTCATTTAATTCAAGAGTCCTAAGAGAATAAGCTATCTCATCATATACTGTTGAATTGAATAGTTGATCATTAGGATCCTGAAATAATACACCTATATGTTTTTTCACGTCTTCTAGTATTTCTCTAAGAGGCTTATCATTATAGTAAACTATTCCTTTGTCAGGTTCTAAGAGTCCAGATAATAGGAATAGTAACGTAGTCTTACCAGACCCAGTTGCCCCAACAATTACTGTTATTTTACCAGATACAGCTCTAATATTAACATCTTTCAACACATTTTTACGCTTAGTATAACTAAACCATAGATTCCTCGCCTCAATAACCCATTTCATATTCTAGCTGCAACCTCCAATAATAATATCAATGCCGTGAATATAATTAGGCTTATATCATATAATGTTGGTTTAACTCGCTTCCAAATCATTATTCTCTTATTTGATAGAGTTCTAGCGTTTAGAGCCATATTGAACATAGTTGACCTATAATATGATTTAATGATAATATCGCCCACTATACTTGAGAGAGCTCGCCAAATACTACTAATATTCTTCCTACACAAAATTCTAGCCTCGCGTGCCGCGATGAGTTTTAGTGTTTCCGTAATAAATAATGGTATGAATTTTATCGTTTGATAAATCATTTCAGTGACAATTCTAGGCGTTTTAATGAGTTCTAGTCCTCTAATTATATTCCACCAACCTATTATTTGCGAAAGTATCATAAACGTTAATGAGGCTGCAAGCACTCTGGTAATAAACATGTATGCTGGCTCAAATTTTCTAAGAAATATTAATGGCATTGATATTATAAATACTATTAAAACGATCATTAAGCTCGACTTGACTACAGATGCCATGTCTACTCTATTATAGTTTTTTGAGGATGAATAAGCAGTTATAAGCATGCATATAGTGAAGGTGATGCCCAACACATATGTGGTTACGTTGTGTGATATAGAAATAGTAAATACTAATATTATTAGTGGAATAGAAGAATATGGTGAAAAAATTCTCCCTTTATCACTAGATAGATAGGTGAATGCTTCCCGCAGATATTCTAAGTATTTTTGCGATAATTGCTTCATCTCTTACTACCAGTTATCCTCAATAATAGGTATCCTATGCCAAGTAGTATGCTTACACCAAGCAACCCAGCTATAATATATCCTATAGAGTCTGGAAGCCCTGGCACCGTATAGTCGGCGAAGGGGGTCCACTCTATACTATTTGCTTCCTCTAATCCCAGTTTCTCTGCAGCAACATCAAGTGGTTCATGATATCCTACAACTCCAGCTAAAATTACTCCAAATATAGGACTTACCAGGACTAGTAACAATATTATTAGCAAGGCTTTTCTCGAAATCATAATTCTACGCCTCGCCTAGATAATTGTAGGGAAACTAATTGCGGCATATGTATGTAGAGGTAGTCTACTACAAGAGCTGTAATTATCCCCTCAATAACTCCTAGTACTAAATGCCATATACCCATAATGGGGACTGTTACCATTATCCCATAGGGGAATGATGGTGAGTACCCTATTTCTAGGCCACATGCTATACCCGCGAGGGTTATACCCAGCCATCCGCCTAGAAAGGCACCAATAATTCTATTCCTCCTAGTATTACCAAATATTCTTGTAATTGCTAGATATATTCCGTAGCCTACTATTACATCTATAATCGCCATATTCAATACATTTGCTCCAAGCGCTGTTATTCCACCATCATGGAATACTAGGCATTGAACAAATAATACCAGAAATAATGTTAAGAAGCCAAGGAAAGGCCCCAATAATATACCAGCGAGAGCTCCACCCACAAAGTGAAGACTTGTACCACCAGGTATAGGCCAGTTCAGCATTTGTGCAGCGAAGATACCAGCTGCAAGTACTGGTACCAATGCTACTTTATTCCTACTAATATTCTTTATCTTAGAGAACGCTAGAACAGCATATGTTAGAAACACCACATACGTTACTATGATGGTTGTTGAATCTAGGAATCCATCAGGTATGTGCACAATCTATCACCACTAGGTGCACTGAGAACACGGTAGAAATAGAGTCGAATAAAAAGTTAACGCGAATAAAGTAATTATAAAACGATAATATATAGGAATACGCGGGTAGACAGCAAATACTGAGGCTAAAAGGAGATGCAAGATATAAACAACTATAGGGTAATGCTTAGACTCCTCCATCCCCGGTTAACTACTATCATAGTTACAGTCAATGAAAAAGGCTTAGTAAACGGGTGCACAGTATCATGGATAACACCATTAAATATTGATCCCCCAACAATAGCTTTCTCGCTATCTCCCAAGAGGCTAACCTATGAATACCTACGACAAAGCAGTGAAGCAACAGTAAATGTCATAGGTTTTGAAGACGTTGAAAAAGCACATTACGTCGGCACGGTTTCCGGGAGAGATGTAAAAGACAAGCTCCTAAAAGCTGGTTTTACTCTAGTAGAATCTATTAAAGTAAAACCGCCATCCATTAAGGAGGCACTAGGAGTCCTTGAGTGCCGTGTAGTAGGTGAACTAGAATTCACCGATCATAACCTAATAATATGTGAAATAGTTCACGCTAGAGTGCGTAAAGAGTTATTTGCTAATGGCATGTGGAGTGAAAATGCTAGAGTCCTCTTACATGTCGGTGGAGGCGTGTACACTACTACAGGTAAGCGTATAGAATTATAGATAGCCTTCTTATAAGGGCTGGCTGGAAATGACTAGGGTATGGCTGATAACCGGGTTATTACAGTATGAGTCTGGTAAGACTTGGCTAACTATAGCTTTTGCAAAAAACCTAATTGAACGTGGATATATGGTTAGATTATATAAGCCAGTTGCAGGTCATTCGGCTTGGTACCAGTTTAAAACACTAGTAGATAGCATTAAGTACCGCGTACTAGTTGGCGAGGATGTAGTAAAATACAGAGATTACCTAGGAGTAAAACAGGACTTCGAGTTATTGAACCCCATTGATATACTATCTGCTCCACCGAGTCCAACGAGGTATAGAAGTATAGCAGAATACCTTGCAGCTCTCGAAGTTCTAGCAGAACAAATAGTAATGGTTCGACTAAGTGATCCCATAGAAGGCTTAAGCAAATACTATATTGTTGAAGGATCGATAAATAAACTAGTTGAAGGACTAAGAGAATGGATATACAAGCTAAAAACATTATTTAATCCTAGCAGAATAGGTGTTGAAGATCTTTTAGACGAAATATATTCCCCTTCCACGAGCACCATATTGTATAAAACACTGAAGGTATTGGCTGAAGATTCAGATATATTACTAGTAGAATCATTTAATGATGCTGCTATACCCTTCTATGAGCTATTAGACTTAGTTGAAAAAACATTCATGGTGACGCCGGGCTATGTTTACGAATTAGATGTAGTGGGATTCAAAAAACTCGTTAAAAGGAACTATGCATTATATGGTGATATAGGAGTAAAAATGAGCAAGATTTTCCCATACATTGATACTATTTTTGAATCACCCCTACCTATAGCTAATTCCCCTATAGAATTAGCAAGTAAAATAAAAGAAATAATTGGCGAACTAATTAAGAAGTAGTTATTTCTCCGCTCCTCTTATATAGCTTATACATGTATTGTACCGTTATTGGTGTAATAATAGATGACACATATATAAGCATTAAAGCACCCATATATATTGCTTGATCTATCAGCCCTAGAGTCAACCCAGTTACAGCTATAACAATATCTACGCCAGCACGGGGCATCATTCCTAGCCCAACAATCATTGACTCATACCAGTTTAGCCCGCTAAGTCTAGCAGCGATACCGCATCCCAATATTTTTCCCAATAAGCCTAAGACAGTTATTCCGAGTGCAAAGGGTATTAGATCATAGAGGTTTGGTATCTCCCATGGATTTAAGAGTATACCAGCATATGCGAAAAATATAGGTGTTATAACCTCCTCTAATACTTCAAGATCTCTTCTAATCCTCTCGGGTCCACGGATACCAGATAATGCCAGCCCTATAATGAATGCACCTGGTATGGGGGTTAATCCTACATGGGCTGAAAAAACAGCTACACCTAACCCTAATAGCAATGTAAATATGAATGGTGCATCAGGTATATGAAAATAGTGAAATAAGTCTTGGATTCTATTAGAGATGTTAGGTAAGTATAACAATATGACTACAAGTACTACGATACCAGCTATTATAGGTGCATAGGCTTCTACACTCATAGAGCCTATAGCTAGACCATAAACAAGCGATAATACTATTACCGCGTAGATATCATCTATAACGGCTGCACCTAAGACAATATATCCCTCCCTAGAGTGAAGTTTCCCTATAGTAGCAAGGGTTCCAACAGTAACGCCAACAGAAGTGGGAGTCAATAATGCTGCTAGGAATAGAGCACTACCGTGACCGTATCCTACAGTTATACCGTAGAGATAACCCAGACTAAAACAAGCAACAACTCCGCCTAGAGCAACTATTGCGGCAGCTTTACCATAGCGTTTGAATTCAGAAATATCGGACTCGAATCCGGCAAGAAATATTAGTACTACTATCCCCAGCCATGCTATAGCTCTAACATGTTCAGGTATAACTATTATTTTAAGTAAGGTAGGGCCAAGGATTATTCCAGCAAGAATATCTCCCAATACAGTTGGTTGCTTTAACCTATACATTACTTCCTCTAATACCTTAGCTACCAACAGTATTATCAATATGTGTAGGAGTGCTTCAGCTTCTTCAACCATAATACTATGCGCCTCTACTTAGAGACGAGCGAACCCGTATGGATTCATATTCCTTAGACATCAGCTATATTAATAGTATCTCTTACTAATATATTTCCACTAGTTTCTCAACTCCAAGTAATTCCTTTAATACCGTACGCTTAGAGAGTATTGCTACTGGTGCGCCTGAATCATCTACAATAGTTATATGAGAGACCTCATACTTTAACATGGTATTTAAGAGATCAGATAGGTTGTCGTCTAAGTGAAGAGTTATAGGATTACGCGACATAATATCGCTTACGAGAATCTTCTCACCAGTCAAGATTTTTGGAGGTCTAAGTATGAATCTATGTTTCCTCTGAGGCGCGAAGATCTTTAGAAGATCAAATAGTGTAACGATACCTATTACCCTATTATTCTCGTCCTTTACGAGAGCACAACCGCGGTTATATCTAATAAACATGTTTATTAGATATTCTACATCACGTTTTTCCTCAACAAATAATGGTTCAGGAATCCTCCATTTATGTATAAGATACCTTATTGGTAAGTTTAATCGCTTCTCAGCCTCTTTCCTATCAAACAACAATACCAAACTATTATAGCACCGAATATATTCAATAGTGTTCTAAAAGTATAAATCGTTAACTATAACACCGTATTACAACGGATAGTACGTAGTATTAGAACTAGAACACGGGTTCTTGTTCGAATAGCTAGCATTATCTATACTTGCCCCCAATATTATATAGGTGGAGCTAGACTATGCGTATGATTAGTTTCCGTACAGCCCTAGTGTTAAGTATTATAATAGCAGTGCTCATAATCTCGGTTGCAACATATTATGCGAGACAATTATCTACGACTACAACTATTACCATAGCGCCGCAAAAAGACTTTGAGCGATCAACGAGAACTACAAGAATCGAGTCCCTAACGAGTAATGCTACGGTATTTATAACAGAAATAGATAATTGGTCTATAATAGTGAGGTTATATGTTAATGGTACTGGAGTATTAAGAGTCCAGTATGTAGGAGAGAAACCTCTTATTGTTGAGAATCCTCTATTACCGCTTACAGCTGGTCTTAGTGTCACTTTAGAGTATAGTGATTCTTCTAAGAATACTGTTATTAAGAGTCTGGGGAGCTACTACTATAATGCTAGTATAACAATAGAGCACGGGAACTATAGTGACATGAAATTCGATGCAAAAGGCCTAGTTAGTATAAGAGTTGAAGGCAAAATACTGGGTAAGATACCAGTAAGAATACATATACCATTAACAAGTGCTATGACCTCTAACTATAACTGTACAAGTACATCCATTGTAACGGTAACCGTTACCAAGACTACATGCTATCAGACGACAAGCACTTCAATCTCGGAGACTAGCTGTAAACTAGTACATGCCGGAAAATATCTTCAAGTAGAACCATCTACCATAATTAGGAGAGTAGAAGGCAATCAAACTATAGTATCGGATAGTATAATAGAAGTTCATATACCCTTAGAGGTAGACACGGATAGTCTACGTCTTATTATAATGGATAAATCAGAAGTACCAGTAATAGTCAATAAATGGTATTTCGTGTACGAAATTGTAAACGTATCCTTTGATGGAGTACATTATGAACGAGTTAATAAGAAAATGAGTTTCGCTATACCTACAACTACTATACCACCATGGATAACAGATTGTATACGGTTAAAACCTGGTCTAAGAATTTTCAATAAGAACGATATAATAATGCCAGGTGGAAATGCTTCGTTCACTCTAACTATACCAAGAGATGTATTAGATAGTCATAGTGAGGCTTGGATGTACATAGCATTAAACCTAGAATACTGGCCTGTACAAGAACTATATAATATATCTATAAACAATACGATTTGGAAACATGTAATTGCTACTAAGATTCCGGAGAAGACCTATACCATGTATCTAATCTTCAAGATACACTGGGTAAGCAAAGACTAGTCGTTAGAGGGCTTTTTCTTATACTTTGATACATAGTATGGTGTTATCTCGTCTTCTTCTCCAGTATTCGCCCCAAATATTGTGTGCCCCATTATTCTATCATATTCTGGTATCTCCTGCTCGTATCTTTCAATCCACCACTCATCACTTGCCTCTTCGTCTATTCTACCTATACGATTACCTTCACTGTCATAGATGTATCCTTCCTCAATTCTTCCTAGAGGATTACCGTTTTCATCAATTATTTCTCCAATATCATTAATATGGTCTGCTACTACTTCTTCAGCGTAATCATAGCTTCTTAGACGACCCTCACTGTCTATGTAGAAAACACCTTGTCCACTAGCCCAATCATATTCACTTAATCCTCTCTCCCCCACATTGCCATCATCTCCACTACTATCCCATAGACTACCGAGACTATCACTTAGTTCTCCTCCATAGCCGTTCGTCTCCTCGCTAATTCCATTCCTAGTATTGTAACTTGTATGTACAGTAGATGCAGGATAACTTACCCTAATACTACGGATGGACCTCATAATCGACCTAGTAGTTCTCGATAATTCTCTTCTCTTCGCTGCTATCCACGAAGGATTTATCTTTATATGTGAGATAATAGACATTAATAGATCTCTTAGGAAATCTGAACCGTAGAGTCCGGTTATCATTGATACTTGAACATTCCAGAAGAAGGATTGTGTCATAGGTGTTAGTGGTAACTGGTATCCATAGCTTGTAACCCATAACACCTTGTCACTACTATCTACTATTTTTGACTCTACGATTCCGTAAAATCCCATTGAACGTGCTACTAGTACGTCTCCAATATAAGGTGCGAGGAATTGGGGAGGTGATACATCTATAGTATCTCCTGGTTTAATACCCATAGTATCTAAGATATAGTTGTTTAAACTTTTATACGCCATAAACTCGTATCCCTGAGCTAATAACAGCTGTACCACGTCATTCATAGTCCACGGGTTATCTAAATAGAAGTACTTATACGATGATGAGATGTTTAGAGTACAAGCACTCTTTTGGTCATGAGCGGTGAAAACTAGTTCTCCTATAGCATTTACAAAACCATTGTGCATCCAGTATCTTGGAACAATAACTGTAAAAGCTGGTGTATTATTAGCATCTCGTATAGCCACTTTGTATGAAGGCATATTATTAGTAAACACTACTGTATCTACTAGTTTCTCGAGGAGACTCGGTGGAGGATTATTATCTCCTTCAATGTATTGCCAGAAATATATGATAGACTTATTATTACTTATATTAGCCTTAAACCTTGTTACGAGAACTCTATCACCTGGTAGTGTATCTATTCTCTCACCAAGCCTCATAGTATTACTAGGTTTCTCTACTCTAACACGTGGATTAATCACTATGTTTAACGAGCGCAGATTATTTTCAATCTCCAATAGGAGGCGCTTAATACTGTTGTCTAAGTCACTCCTAATAACTGCTACACCATAGGATTTTAATGGCTCCTTAATAGACGAAATAGATAAGTACCAATTGCTAAAATAGGGGCTCCAACCCTCTATTACGTTAATTCTAACCCCCGAAAGTATGTCTCTAAAAACATATGTTCTAACCAATAGGAATATGCACCTTAACTAAAAGAGGTTGTTGAGAAATAAATTACAGTTGGGTTTTACATGACGTAAACAATTTCTCTACTCTGACCTAGTCTACATGCTCTTTCAATACCTCCTCTATTCTTTTAATACTGTTATCTGGATCATCATAATCGTATTCTAATAATAGTGGTAACTGTATATTGTTCTTAGCTGCTTCTTCAACTAGTATTTGAATAAAAACTCCTCTTCCACTAACACGCTTAGACGGCTTAGCCCTACTTGGGTTTCCGAGCCAGCTATTACTACTACTAGTATAGTGGACTCCGCAGGAAGGACTCCCACTAACACCTATGAGTCCAAGTACTTGGAACCCGTTTCTCTTGTATTCTAGGAGATAATCTATTACTGGTTTTACTAGTTCTCTTGCTATACGCCTAAATCCCGGGTTATCGTATTGTTCTCTAACCTGCCACCACCTACGTAGTCCCGAGTGAAGCATTTCCGGGCATGGAAGCTGTATTATACCAATACCATACTTATGTAAAATATCTATGAGTTCTCTAACCATGGCATGGTATCTAGCTAAACCCTCAACAATACTATTCTGGTTTAATAGACAATGAGCTAAGAGTATTATTTTACGTGAACGATTATCCAAGACCATACCACCAGGATTATACTGTTTTCGAATTATTACTAACTACTCATATGCTTTTTTGAAATAGATTACTAGTGTTCTATCATAATTAAATATCGTAAACCGTGGCGAATACTATAAAATCTAGGACAGTATAGGTTTTACACAAACCTAACGCTTTCATTAAACTCTGGTGATAATATTATGGTAAACATACCTAGAAATCATCCCCGATACTGGTCTCTTCTATTACGCGAACGCATAGTAGAGGGTATGAAGAAGGGAATAGTTGTTCCCAAGGCCTAATAGCCCATGGTAGGGGAGAGTGCTTCGACTACATATTAGGGGAAAAGACTTGGCCTCCAGCAAAGGAGGCAGCTAAAGCGGCTGTAGCAGCTTTTCTTCTCGCTAAGCACCCAGTATTATCGGTTAATGGTAATACAGCTGTACTTGTACCAAAAGAAATAGTAGAGTTCGCCGAGTTAACTAATGCCAAGATAGAAGTAAACCTCTTCTATAGGACTCGTGAAAGAGAAGAAAAAATAGCTCAAATACTATATGAGCATGGAGCGAGAGAAGTCCTAGGAGTGGGCGAGGATGCCTCAGCAAGAATACCTGAATTACACAGTGAACGTAGAAGAGTAAGTCCACGAGGAATACTCGTAGCAGACGTAGTCTTCGTACCACTCGAAGATGGTGATAGAACTGAGGCATTGAGGAAAATGAATAAAACAGTTGTTACAGTAGATTTAAATCCATTTTCAAGAACGGCTCAGAAAGCAAATATAACAATAGTAGACAATATCGTTAGGGCAATGCCATTAATGATAGAATACGCTAAAAAACTAAGAGATAAACCTAAAAGGGAACTAGAAGAAATACTTGAAAACTATGATAACAAACGTATCCTAGCCTCTACGATTAAAATCATATTAGAGAGATTAAGAGAGCTCTCCGAGAAAGGTGTTTTCGTGGAAGAAAAATAATATTACATGGTTGTAGAGGCTTAGCCCTTATTATACCAGACAACACTAGAACTATACTATAAGAGACTAGAATATCTCGTAGGAGGTACTCTTAGATTGACCCGAATACTCGTTGTCAGGTTGGAGCAGGGGCTAACTAATGGCTTACTCGGGAAATACTATACTTGGGAGGGAGACCGTATTCCCGAAGACTTTTCACAATTAAAAGAACTTTATGAGAGAATAGATCCGCAAATAAACTTTGTATGGTGGGATAATCCAGCTCCAAATGTTCCAGCAGACAGATTTGCAGTAGAATGGCAAGGTTATCTAAGAGTTGAGAAGACAGGTCTCTATAGGTTCTATATAGAAGTAGATGATGGTGGGAGACTATGGATAGATAATACATTATTAATTGATGCTTGGAAGGAGCAGCCCCCAACAGTATACCATAGTGATATAGTTGAACTAGTCCACGGCCTACATAAAATCCTCTTTAGGTTCTTCAATAATGAAGTATTTGCTGTAGTTAGACTGGGATGGATTACACCTGACGGTAAGGCGGAAATCATACCATCAGAAAACCTAGTAGTGAAGAAGAGAGATATAATAGAAGTAAGAGGTCTACCAGACAAATATAGGATAGAACTATGGAGTGGTGAACCCCTACTCCAAGCAACCGTGAGGAACGGTAAAGCATTAATGGATGCATCAAAACTTAGAGAACCCGTTGACGCATATTTCAAAATATATGATGATAGGGGAGAACTGGTAGGTGAAACACCAGTAATAAGAGATGTATGGGGAGGAGATGTATTCGAAATAACTATTCAAAGTTAAAAGACAATTATTTCTCAACTTCAATATTAATCTTTAATAAGTCTTTAAGTTTAGAAGACTCTATTCTACATATTCTAGCATTAAGATTATTTAATCCCTTCATATTCTCCAATGCATCGTAACCATAGGTCTCTAAGCCCAAGGTATCACACCACACGCCTAATAGTGATCCGTTAATGAAAAGTAAGTGACACTCGGTATCTTCTCCAGCTTTAACACGTGCTAAAAGAGGCTCGTGGGGGTAATCACTCTGACTCATAATCCGTAGAACTTCAAGTATTTTTTCAAGATTAGTTGACTCCATTTCAATTATTTTTTCGGCACCCTCTATTAATGCATTGTTTACTAAAGCCATTCTCCTACCAATTTCAGCTGTCTCGTCTTCGCCGTGTATATGGGTTTCCTCAACACTAGCTTTAGTAGGCTCTGGTACAACGACATCAATATCGTCCCCTACTAACTCAATTACTGGTTTCTCAACATAGGTTATATTAGTCTCCATAGGAATGAATAAGGCTATCTCCTCATATCTTACTGGTCTATCAAGTCTACTCTCCGGATCCACGTCAAGCTTCAATGAGATTTCTACTTCATTCGTTTTCAACAACTCAACTATACCGACAAGTGAAGGCGAGGATAAAATATCAACTAGTCTCTTCAATGCATTTCCGCCTCGATAGGTTTTAAAGTCCTCTATACTCTCAACTCCTACAACCCCTCCTCTCAATACATACAGTGTGAATGATGCCTTCATTGGAGCCGCTATGTGTATTCTAACTATACCCGTAAAATTAGAATCCCTACCACATATTTCAGAAAGCTTTTTTAAAATATCACTTCTACTCCCGCGTCCAAAGCCTATTCGAGAGTCTCTTTCAGTACTCTCATAGCTTGTTGCTTCCTTTGTGCGATCAATAATGCCTTCAAAGAGGTCCTCTTGCCCCACTGAGGACACCTTATAAGCATAAGGGTAATTTCTCACAACTATTATATAGCTCCGCTATTTTTAAATGGTTATCAAGAAAGATTAAATACAGTTTTAATACTTAATAATTAGTATTTGAAGTATTATCTATGTGGACTATTTGCGAAATGCTTATATAGAAGATCATTATAGGATAACGCGGTAAAACAAAGAATTGTAAACTCTGGGTGATTATATATGTCCGAGATAGC
>CAZWTS010000233.1:0-5976 GCA_964637085.1 uncultured Desulfurococcales archaeon
GAAAACGTATTCATGAAGAAGATACTGGTTGAAACTATATCAAGGAGTATAGAAAGTAATTATTATCTTACAGAGAATGGAATTAAATATTATATATTAGACTTTGAAGGGTATCCGAAGACACTAGCAGGCGAGATACTCCGCGCTCTATACAAGCGTGTAAACGATATACTCTTGTTATCAATTCGAAAGAGTAATAATAAAATAGAACTGGAAATATCGGTTCCAAAGGATATTAAAGGCAAAGTGAATGCTCTAGAGATATTAAATAAATTGAGAAGTAAGCTCATTTTAAAGGGAGGCGGAAAACCAGACCATGTAACAGCCATAGTAAATGCCACTAAGAAGAATTTAATCGAAGTTTTACAGGAGATATTGAACTCCATATAATTACATATGCTTAATGTGTATACAATGATACTAAAACATCAATGTATGCGCTATAATACTTTTTTAAGAATCAACAAAATCATTGAAGCGATAAAAGACTATAAATATTTGTTAAATAGAGGGTATAATCCTATTTCTGCGTTAAATCTTATTTCAAATCATTATGGGCTCTCGAAGAGAGAACGCTTAGCCATATATAGGTCGATTCATGACGATAAAACAGTAAGTAACATATTAAAGAAGAAGGTTAAACCCGAAAATCTTTCCTCGGATATCATTGTAATTGACGGCTTCAACGTATTAATAACATTGAAAGCAGCTATTACATGTCAGCAATTAATTAAAGGAGATGATGGGTTCTTAAGAGATATACTAGGTGTGTTCGGTCATGTTCGGTACGATAGTAACTTCTTCAAAGCAGTTTACTACCTTGCATTTTCTCTGAATCTACTAGACGTAGTAGATGTAGTAATAGTCTTCGACAAAAACGTAAAGTGGAGTAAATTATATTCCGATATGGTACGCAAGATCGTATCAATTTATACGCCATATACAAGAGTGGTGTTAGCTGCAAAATCAGATAAAAAAATTCTATCAATGAATGGTATTAAAGCTTCAAGTGATATAGTGATATTAATGGGAGCAGATAAAATATTTGACCTCGCGGGATACATTATTGTTCATTACATGAGATATGATAATATAGTTGATTTTTCAAACCCTAAGCTAGTAATAAATATTTAAAAATGGTTTCGTAACATTTTTCTTGAGGGCCCGTCGCCTAGCCAGGATAGGGCGCCGGCCTTCTAAGCCGGTAGTCCGGGGTTCAAATCCCCGCGGGCCCGCCATTCTAATTTGTATCAAATTATTCAACTTGTTATTATACCACGTAAGTCGTAGTAGGTAGCATCCACTATGTTAACATAAATCCATTTTCCAAGAGGTATTTTTGTATTTATTACAATGGGGTAATAACTCTGTGTGCGTGCAATTATAGTATCATTAGTTCCTACTTCTGTTACTAGTGCTTTAACTCTCTTTCCTATAAATCTACTATGTGTTTTATAACCGATTTCTTCTATTATTTTAAGAATTCTTTTTAACCTTTTCTTCCTAACAGAGGGGCTTACTTGGGGGAGCATGTAAGATAGTGTTCTCGGTCGCGGTGTATATTGTGCAATGTGTATTCTTTCTATTTCTAACTCTTTTAGTACATTGATTGTTTCCTCAAAATCGTTTTCCCTCTCCCCCGGATGTCCCACTATTATATCAGTTGCAATCATGATGTCCTCTATTTTCTTTCTAATGTATTTTACTAAATATATGAAGTCTTCAACAGTATATCGTCTATTCATTATTTTTAGAACGTGATTACTTCCGCTTTGGAGGGGAATATGTAGAAACTTATATATGTGTTGATTCTTTAATGAGTCAATTATACTATCAACAATATTCAATAAATGTTCGGGGTTCATCATACCAAGTCTAATCATATAGTCCCCGGGAATGTTTATGAGAGCGTCAATAAGTGATGGTAACATGTATCTACCATATCTGTCAAGTCCGTAGGCTCCTAAATCTTGTGAGGTCAACTGTATTTCCCTGGCACCGTTTCTGATAGCTTTTTTAACTTTGTCTACAATGTATTCTATCGGATAACTGTTTAGTGAAGGTCTAGCAATACGTGTTATACAGAAACTACACATACCCGTGCATCCATCCGCTACTGGTATGATGACTATAGCACTCTTCTGTATTTCAAATATCTTATTTCTATGGAATTTTACTGTCTTTATATCCTTTAATATTGCGTCATTTATCTCCGCTATCATATGTGTAGATAGGAGAGAGTAACTCGAACCATCAAGTATTCTCGCGATAGTATAGGGTTGAGCCGATACTAGACATCCCGCTATGATGAACTTGGTATTAGTGAATTTTCTTCTTAACCTTATTATTCTTTCAATGATTTTTTCATCGGTATCCCGACGTACAGTACAAGTATTAATAACAATAATGTTTGCATCATTTTCTCTGGCAACTATGTTGTGACCCCTACTATTAGCTAGATACATCATAGTATTGCTATCAGCTCTATTTAGACTACAACCATAGGTCTCCACGTAAATATTCTGTGTATCTTTCATTATCTATAGCCTCTTTCCATAAACCTTTCCTAGTAAGCTTATAAATCTTCTAACATTTCTAGACTAGAGGGTGAAAAAGAAATGCCAGTAAAAGATTATAGCTATGAATGGATGCTTGATAGAGTGTATTCAAAGGTTCCAGTAAAAATAGGCGGCGGAGAGAGATTTGTGCCACCTAAGCCTCAAATAGTCTACATCCCCGGGAAGACTATAATTAAAAATTTCTCTGAGATAACTGATAAGCTAAGGAGAGAACCAAGGCTTCTCATGAGATATTTGTTGAAGGAACTTGCAGCTCCTGGTAGTATAGACGATACTGGAGCACTAGTAATTCACGGGAAATTCTCGTCTTCGGCTATAAACATATTACTAAATAGATTCATTAAAACATACGTAATATGTCCAAATTGTGGCCGTCCAGACACTGTTCTAAAGAAGAAAGGAAAGGTGTGGATACTTGTATGCGAAGCCTGTGGTGCAGAACAACCAGTCAAACCGTTCTAATAAGGGAGATAAAATAGAAGTTTATATAAATAAATTCGTTATTGATAATAAACTCTTTGTAAACATTTGCGATAAAGAACTCTATGGTAAGAAGCTAAGTACAGCTAATGGTGAAATAGTTGTCGCGGAACCATTTTATGGTGGCGATTTAGTAGACGTTGATACAGCATTAAAGATTGCGAGTGAGGCTTTCTCAGTAAACCTACTTGGAGAGAGAATAGTTAATGAAGCTATAAGGAAGGGACTTATACATGAGAAAGCGGTCATAAAGATAAATAATATACCATATGCTATTCTAATATCCAGCTAGTTAATTAACCTATTAAAAATTTAAAATACCCCTTTACTTCCTATAATCTTATGATAATTTAGATAACGGTTTGAGGTATGGAAGACCGCGGTCTTGTGCATGGTTTAACTATAGGAGAATGGAAGCAGAAAGCGGAGGAATATGTAGGCATTAATAATGTTCATTTAAAAGTGTGTAAATATTGTGGAGCAGTATTTGTAAATGGTAAATGGATTAATGATAATATTAATAATATAATTGAAAAAGTAATATCACGTAACTTCAAGAAAATAATCGAAATAAAATATCCGCTTATGCTTAAGGGGTACTCTATAAGAGCTATAGATATAAATAATGGTATTAATAATATAAATGTAAGAATAGAATTAAATGTAGCCATAGAGGATAAGGAGATAAATATTGATAAAGATATAGCTATAAAATTATTGTATACTGTATGTCCGAGGTGTCTTGCGAAGAAGATAAAAGCTTATGACACTATAATACAGATCAGAGGATACCATGGTCTCTCGCAACTTGATTTAATGAGAATCCATAGTGTAATAAATAAATTGCCCTCGTCTGTAAGGAACGAAATAGTAGACATCAAAAAAGATAGGAATGGTATAGATATATTATTGAATGATAAAGGTCTCGGAAGATATATTGCTAAGGTCTTTGAAAGAGAAACTGGGGCTAATATTATAGAATCATATAAGCTAATTAGTAGAAAACCAGATGGTAAAACAAAGAGTAGACTAACAATAAGCGTTAGGCTACCCCCAGTCAACACGAAGTTCTTTATAGAATCACCGAATGGAAATCTGCTATTCGTTTACGGGATTTCTGATAGCGGATACATAGCTTATGATCTTGATAAAGAAAATCGCATAATAATTCCATTTAAAGATTATTGGCGATGGAAAAGAAGGGAACTCTATATCTCCTGGCGTATAATGAGAGTTATAGGATCGAGTAAAAACAGAGTAATATTATTGGACGAAAATGACTATACAACTTATGAAGGTATACCCTTATTAAGTGAAGAGTTCCTAAGGGATGAACGAGTAAGCGTATTAGAATATAAAGGTAAAATTTATGTTATAAAAACCGAAACTTTAGAAAGAGGTTTACATTATGGCAAGGAAAAAGAGGAAAAGAAGAGTAGAAGAAAAACCCAAGGAGTTAATACTTCCGGCTGAGGGTCAAGTCATAGGGATAGTAGAGAGACTTATAGGAGCAGAACATGTAGTGGTTAGATGTGTTGATGGAAAAACACGTATGTGCAGAATACCCGGTAGAATGCGTAGAAGGGTATGGATAAGAGAAAACGACGTGGTTCTAGTTGCAATATGGGATTTTCAACCAGATAAAGGGGATATTATCCATAGATATGATAGAAGTGATATAAGGAAACTTGTTGAAAAAGGGTACATACCGCAGGAATTCCTTGAGGAAATGGGTGTAGAAATTTAATGGAAATAGATGATTTCGTTTTTGCACCAAGATCTAAGAGAGCATTAAGGAGATATAAAGATAAGGATCTCTATGAGACCGTTGAGGAAGTTTTTGATAGTGAGACTGTTTTAGCTTTATACTACCTAATGAGAAGGGGTGTATTCGATCAGTTATATGGCGTAATAAGTTCAGGAAAAGAGGCAAGAGTATACTGGGCAAAAAAAGGGAATACTGATCTAGCAGTTAAAATATATTTAACATCCACGGCTGAATTCAAAAAAGGTATGCTAAAGTACATACTAGGTGACCCTCGTTTCGAGAATATTCCGCGTAGAAGTACAAAACAATTAATATATGCTTGGACAAGAAAGGAGTTCCGTAATCTAAAACGCTTATATAACTCGGGGGTTAGGGTTCCCCGACCAATATTTGTATTCAAAAATATACTTGTCATGGAGTTTATCGGTGAGAATGGAGTTAGAGCTCCTTTGTTGAAAGAGGTAGGAATGTCCCTTGATATTAGTGAAGCGAAAGAAATAATGGATAAAATATTGTATTATGTTAAAATTGGGTATTGTAAGGCTAGATTAGTGCATGCAGACTTAAGTGAATACAATGTAATGTTGCATAAAGGCGAACCAGTGATAATAGATGTAAGTCAAGCTCTCGATGTAAATCATCCTAATGCATACGAATTCTTAATGCATGATATATCAACAATATTAAAGTTCTTTGAAAAAATAGGCTTAAAGGTTCCCTTGACAAAAGAAGTATATGAACGGGTGGTTAATGAATGCAGAAAGAGAAACTAATACCTGGTGTAACTAAGCTATACGTAAGAGTACCATTAGAGAGAATAGGTGTACTAATAGGTGAAGGTGGAATAGTAAAAAGGGAGCTTGAAAAGAGAACGCAAACAAAAATATCAATAAACAGTGTTGATGGAACAGTAATAATAGAGCCTGAAACGCCATATGTGCCCCCTATAAATTTACTCAAGGCGAGAGAAGTAGTACGTGCTATAGGTTTAGGATTTAATCCTGAAAAAGCATTCAAACTACTTGATGAGGACAATGTATTAGTTGTAATAGATTTAAAACAATATGTTGGTGATTCACCGAATCATCTTTCACGTATAAAGGGGAGAATTATTGGTGAAAAAGGCAAAGCCAGAAAGACAATAGAAGA
>CAZWTS010000234.1:0-4790 GCA_964637085.1 uncultured Desulfurococcales archaeon
GAGTAGATAAACTAATAATATATCGTGATAGGGAGTCTAAGAGAAGGGATATTGTAGTCTTTAAAGATGTACTCAATTATATCCTTACGCCACCATATTTACGTCGCACTGTAGTAAGGAAAAAACCAACACTCCGATATGTAGGTGTAGCAAAACCATTACAGATACCCAGCCATATAGTGTCGTCAGCACTTACTAGAGGCGAATATAGAGAGGGAGTAATAGTTGCTAAAAGAAAATATGCTATAGAAGTTGACATAGGGCTAAGTGAACCCATATTATTAAGAGTAAGGGATTCAAGTAAGTTTAAGAGAGGTCAACGCATAGTAGTATTTATCAAGGACGTTAATCCTATAAAAGCATGCATTATTAGTGATAGGGAAAAAGCGGATGTGTATTTGGGATTCCAAGTGGTCTTCTTAAATAAAATAACTAGTATAATTGAAAGATATAAAGACAGCGAAAATATAGTTATTGCAACAAGTAAATACGGGAAATATATCGGCAATATTGTTAAACAGTTAACTGAGAAGCTAAGAAAATCGAATCAGATAGTAATTCTCTTTGGGGGACCCAAGAAAGGGTTATATGAGATATTTGCTGACGAAGGACTTAATCTAGACAATTATGTCGATTTTGTGCTAAATTTCGTAAAGAATCAGGGAACAAGAACCATACGCACCGAAGAAGCATTACCAATAGTTTTATCTATAATGGATTTTCTTCTAGAACAATAACTATTAAATACTGGTACCATTTATAAACCTCAGAAGCTTACTCCTTGATACTGCAAACTAAAGGTGCCGTATAATGGGTGCGCGAAAGAAGAATGCGCCAAGAAGGGGAAGCTTAGGTCTTAGGCCCCGCAAAAGGGCAGCGAGTATAGTACCTCGAATTAGAAGTTGGCCTGAGGTGAGATCGCCTAAACCTATATTGCTGGCTTTTGCGGCCTATAAGGCTGGCATGACTCATGCATATATTGTTTATGATAGACCAAGCATAGAGCCACACATTAAGAACCTGTTACCGCCATCTGCAGAGATTTTCGTACCAGTAACTGTACTCGAGGCCCCTCCAATGGTTCCGTTAGCTATTAGAGCCTATAGATATGACCCTAATCATGGATTATTAACATTTACTGAGGCGTGGATAAATCCTGAAGAATTAGAGGTGGAAAAGGAAACTAAAGAAAATATTAATAAACTAATAGGGGCGCTCGAATTACATAGAGTTATTCCAAGGCTAAACTTGAAAGGATTCAATGAAAAAATGAAAAAAATACGCGAAAACATTGATAGGATAGCTGATATCAGAGTTATAATGGCTACTCAACCTAAACTTGTAGGCGGGTTGAGTAAGAAAAAACCAGATATAATAGAGATAAAAATAGGTGGGGGTTCAAGTATAAGTGAACGTCTCGATTATGCTGAGAACATCCTTGGAAAAGAGGTAACAATTCGAGATGTTTTCAAAGAGGGCCAATTTGTAGATGTCATAGCCGTTACTAAAGGCAAAGGCTTCCAAGGCGTAATAAAGAGATTCGGTGTAAAAGAACTACCACGTTGGCACAAGCACAGGAAAGGTAGTAGAAAAGTAGGCTCAAGAAGCCCAGCAATGGGTGCAGTAAGTCCAGTACCTCAACCCGGACAAACAGGCTATCACCATAGAACAGAATATAACAAACGCATTCTGAAAATAGGCGATAATGGCTACGAAATAACGCCCAAGGGAGGATTTATAGGTTATGGTGTTGTAAAAAGCATGTATGTCCTACTTCAAGGAAGTGTTCCCGGCCCAAGAAAGAGAATAGTAGTGTTAAGGCATCCAATAAGGAAAACACCTTGGGAACCACTACGTCCCCCGGTAATCACTTATATTAGTCTTGAAAGTAAACAGGGTGCTTAGACATGTATATGAGCCTATATCTAAGGGATACACCCATAGTGCCGGTATATGATACAAAGGGTAGTGAGGTATCAAGAATAAAATTACCTCCAGTATTCGGTGTACCCGTAAGAAAAGACTTGATAAAAAGAGCATTTCTTAGCGCCTTTACTGCTAGAATCCAGCCAAAAGGACGAGACCCCTTAGCTGGCAAAAGAACCTCAGCGCGTAGTTTCGGTATAGGTCTAGGTATTGCTCGTGTACCAAGAATACCTGGTGTAGGTAGAGCAGCATTCATAAATTCTGCTGTTGGAGGACATTTAGCATTTCCGCCAACAGTAGAAAAGAAAATCCATGAGCAAATAAATAAGAAGGAAATGAAATTAGCAGTAATGTCAGCTCTAGCTGCAACAGCGTATAGGGACATGGTCTTAAGTAGGGGACACATAGTAAAACACGAATATTTACCGATAGTAGTAGTTGACGAGTTTGAGAAAATAGTGAAGACGCGTGAAGCAAAAGAGGTGCTAAAGGTTCTAGGTCTATGGGATGATGTTGAAAGGGTTTCAAAGAGAAAACGAATACGAGCTGGAAAAGGGAAAATGCGTGGTCGTAGATACAAAGTAGGTAAGAGCATTCTAGTCGTAGTAAGTGACCCCTCAAGTCCGGTTAGATTAGCATTAAGGAACTTACCGGGAGTCGATGTAACAACACCTGAACAGTTAAATATACTTCAACTTGCACCAGGAGGAACACCAGGTAGATTGACTCTCTTCACATTGGCATCACTAAATAGACTTGCGGAAAAATTTGAGGTGGTAAAGCCTTGAAGGATCCAGCAAAAATATTAATTAGACCTCTACATACAGAAAAGGCATTAATATTACTAGAAAGAGATAATACCTTAACATTTATTGTAGATCGTAATGCAACTAAGAACGAAATAAGGTATGCTGTAGAGAAAATGTTTAATGTAAAAGTACTCAAGGTAAACACGTTAATAACGCCAAAAGGAGAGAAGAAAGCATATATAAAACTAGCACCAGAATACAATGCCTCAGACATAGCATCTAGACTAGGCATTCTCTAGCTCTTTTTGCTTAACCGTACCCCTAGACTATGTGGTATCCTTTTCACCCTTATAGATACCGTTATATTTCAAACTCTCTCCTATAACCTTAAAAAATATCAACTGTGCTATGTGAACACCTTTTGAGAGAATAATTCCTTTCTCGTTGAATACTACTAGTAAACCGATACCTTGTCCCTCGTATCCTGGATCCCATACAGCTGTATGTATTGTTGCCCCCATTCTTAGCAGACTTGACCGAGGGATAGTTAGTGCAATCGCGTTCTCGGGAACACGTATGTATTCCTTGTATCTGATAATATATGCTCCGTTTTTCAATATGTATTTCTCGTTTTTTGCTTGAACTTCTTCATAACCTGGTATAACCCGCTGATTTGCTGTGAGCATACCCGCTCTCATTATCTTGTATATCTTATACAGATGGAGCTTTAATCCACTTGTATCTAACATGTAATTTCTTCCTAGTATTTCGTTTATAAGTAACGGTGAAAGTGTCAAGGTTCTCTAGTAAACATACTATAGTAGTTAAAGACATCGTTATTTAAATAATACGGCATAATGAAACAAAGAAAGTGAGGCTCAGTACGCTCGTGTATAATCATAATATCATTTTGGGGATATTCATCATAGCTCTATACTATATTGTAATTAGCCTTTCTTACGTCCAGTTCTCCTCGCAGCTATGTGTCCTACCTTCCTACCTGGTGGTGTCTCTCTAGCAACAGTCGTCGGGAAGCTTGGACTTTGGTGTCTGCCGCCACCATGTGGATGTGAAACAGCGTTCATAGCTACACCTCTTACAATGGGCCACTTCTTAGCCTTGCGCTTCCACTTATGATAAGCGTTTCCAGCTTTAAGTAATGGTTTTTCTATTCTGCCAGCGCCCGCAGGTATACCTATGGTTGCTCTGCATTTGTTATCTATCATTTTAGTCTTACCGCTTGGGAGTTGCACTATAGTTTTATTACCACTTCTACCAATAATTATTGCATAAGAGCCCGCTTGTCGTGCTATTTTTCCCCCATCACCTGGTCTTAACTCTATATTATATACCTGTGTTCCCTCAGGTATGTTACCTAACGGTAAAATATTACCATTTGATATCGGAGCTTGTGGACCAACATATATTATTTGTCCCTTATATGCTCCTTCAGCAGCCGGAATATAGAAGTCTACACCGTTTTCTAATACTATATGCGCTAATGGAACATAACGCCCGGGATCATGTACTAATTCAATAATCCTTCCCTTAACTGTAGTGTTGAGCGGAAGTACTGGATACCTTGCCGGCGCCACATGTATATGCTTTGGACTCCTGAAGGTAGAGGTCCCGCGTCCACGCCGCTGTACTATTATCCGTTTTCCCATGTTAATCCCCGAGCATATGTATGGCCGTCGTAGCTAGGTAGATACATGGAAGGTTAAAAGGTTTAATGATACTTTACCTATTATATTGGTTATATCAACATCATTTTACAAATTGATGTATTTACATCAATATTCCATCAAATATTTTTCACTAATGTAATCATAAACTAGTAAATACATGCTAAAGGAATACTTTAATTATACATTAGGTGATACCTTGAATCTACAATAAGGTGAGTTAATTACCTTTAACCATAACATTTACTTTTATAAAATAATATCTATATACTTGAACAAAGCAAAGATCCAGGTGAGAACATATGAGCAAGCCACCCGTAAAGGTAAAGGACCCAACAACTGGAAAGGAAGTAGAAATTGCACCAGTAAAGGCTTGGGTACTAGCACCAAAAGGCAGGAAAGGAGTTAAAATAGGTCTATTCAAGAGCCC
>CAZWTS010000235.1:0-4780 GCA_964637085.1 uncultured Desulfurococcales archaeon
ACTATCGTCAACCAGGCTTCAACATTTATCGCTATGCTGGCCCCCACGGCAAGGTATTAGTTGTTAAACCAATTGAACCAGGAATGCTTGCTAGGATAATAAATACTGCATGGAATACTATATTAATGAGTGGTACTCTCCCAGACCCCGATTATATAAAGTCTTCGTGGAGTATTGAAGGAGATTATGACTACATAGACGTAGAGAGAGAGTACGGTCCAGTATTCCCTCATAGCAAGCGTTCTTGGATTATAGTACGGGATGTAACTAGTAGATGGGGGGAGAGAAGCCCTGAGATGACTTATAAATACTCATTGATAGTTAGACGAGTATATGAATATTCTAGGAAGAATGTACTCGTAATAGCTACTAGTTATAATGAAGCAAACATACTGTCCAAGTATTTGGGTGATCTACCATTATTTGTTGAGAAACGCGATACTGTTCTTGATGATGCTAGGAGATTTGTATTAGAAAACAAGCATAGTATAGTGTTAGCTGTAGCTTCCGGAAAACTCAGTGAAGGAGTAGAACTAGTAGACGAAGATGGCTCAAGTCTTATAGACAGTATTGTTATTGCTGGTATACCTTATCCTCAACCTGACGACTATGTACGTGAACGAGTGAATATTCTTGCACGTAAGCTTAGGGTGAATTATTTCCAAGCACTAATGAGGTTGGCTGCAATAACTGTTAGACAAGCAGTAGGCCGTGCTATTAGAAGAGATGGGGACAACGCGGTCTTCGTATTAGCTGATAAAAGATATCGCAATAGGAGGTGGCTAGAGCTCTTAAAGATTAATCCGAGGAACCTATATTATGCAACAACTAATACAATTGATAAATACCTAAAGATTCTCACTTAGATATCTCCTAATGGAGTCTACAACTAATTCTACATCACTATGCATTAGGGGTGCTCCAGCAGAGTATATATGCCCCCCACCACCCATGGATTTCGCTAAATCTGCTACATTTATTTGATTACTACGGAAGCTTACTCCCTTACTATACATGATTACGAATAAATCTGCGTCAACACCTCTACGAGATAATTCTAATTGTAGGTCTCCAGGGTGAATTTTATCTGATATTGGTGGGATAACCACTACTTTATAGCCTCTTATCTCTACTATCTTCATACCTTCAAGAGCTTTTCTTATCAATGCATCATATTCTCTCTCTATTTCTTCATAAGCTTTCTGCGCCCAATGAGGCCATAGCTCACCGCTAGCAAAAGCTCTAACGGTCTTTCTACGGAACTCCCAGTTGTACCATCTTAGCAATCTTCTCCACTTTATCGCTAACGGGTTGCGGTTTAGGAATCTATCATCGTCTATTGCTAGACTTATGAGAGCATGTACCAATTTATCATCACGTATTTCTGGTACTATCTTCTCCAAATAACTATACACTACCTCAGCCGCTACACACTCGTTATCTATTATTAACTCGACTCCAGCATCTCTAACCAATTCTATCGCATTATTGCTCCATTCATGGTGATCAAGCCATACTACTTTAACACCAGCTTTAACATATTGCGATAACGTGTCAACTATATCATTTATATTATTTGAGCTAGGGTTTAAATCACTTATAATAATAGTATTTGCTCCACGCATTATTATATCGTACATAGCACTACGTATGACCTTAGGTAATGCAGAAGTAGCCGATAAACGCACGGCTACATTATTAGTGTATCTTACTACCAGTGCAGCTGAAACTACTCCATCCACATCGCCATGCGATATCGAAACTGTTTTCAAATCCCGCTACCACCAGTATATTAAGTATTATATTAGAGTAGTTCGCCATATTTTTTACATATCAAAACCCAACTACACCTTATACAAGTCGTGTAGCTAGATATAAGTAAATCGGTAAGTAGGGGGAACGGTTAAGACCACTAACCCGGATTACCGATAAATAGATAGTAGAATAGGCTTATCGCAAACTAGTTATATGTCCAGTACTAGTAGCAAAGAGAGAAACGTTAGAGGGTTTAACTATTGAGCCCTGAGTGTGGCGACTATATAGAGCTCGTAGGGAAAGTATTCTCAGGACTCGGTGAGGGAGAGTTCTACGTTAACCTTTATGCGAGGAATTTTCATCGAGTACTAGGGATAAGGCCTTATCCGGGTACACTCAATGTTCGCTTAAATTCTAGAAGTGTAGAGTTGGCTGAAAAGTGTTTAAAGAGAGAATACGCAATATTAGTGGACCCTCCTCTAGAGGGATATGGAAGGGTTTGTGTTTGGCCGGCTTATATTAAATGTTTAAGAGTATTCGTTATAAGACCTGAGAAAACCGTATATAAGAGAGACGTTATAGAATTGATTTCGGATAAAAACTTGCGTGAAGTATTCAATCTAGTAGATGGAGACCTTATTAGAGTACAAGTCGCCTTAAACAATAATTGGACTCCGCCATACTGTATATAATAGGATCAACATTTAATTAAAGATATGTTGTTGGCCTACCAGCTTTCTCTGTGAAGCTCAACATCTTCTTAACTAGTTCTTCTCTAATCTTCTTCGCCTCCTCTTCTATTTCTTTAGCTTTTGCATCTAGCTCGGATAAGTCTATACCCTCTAGTTTAAGGTATTTTACCAATAATTGGAGAACGGCCTTCGCTGCCCTATAATCAGCTATTGTTGCCTCAGCATAGGCCGATACTGTTTCACCCATCATGCAAGCTGCTGGTATACCATATACTCCCGCCCATCCAACTATTAGACCATTTAATCCTGTTACTCCTCCCTCTATCATTGGTGTCCCTCCAAGTGCTTTCAGCTCCTCCAATATTTTTTCGTCATTTGCGGCAATGTATACTCTCCTCTGCTCACCTACGGCTTCAGAAACATAGGCTGCTGTAGTAAGTATCCTCTTTACTCCCTTCGATACTAGAAGTTCAACTATTTTATCAGAAAACTCGTGTTGTAGCTCGCTTGTAAGTGGCTGATAGTTTCCAGTTAATATAGCTATGTTCTTATCCTTTACAACATGTAGTTCTGCTACTGGTAGTTCTCCGAGTCCGTTATCGACCATTATATATGATGGCGAACCATAACTGTAGATTTCTGCTACTAAGTCGCCTCCCAGAGCATCTATTAGGAAGTCTACCGAGACCTTACCAACTAAAGCCATACCAGGGAAGCCCGATATAACCGTGTAGTCCTTTAGTTCGAATGGTTTAAGCTCGAATACCTTCGTATAATCCAACTCTTATTCCCACGCTAAGACTACTTAATATAGGTTAAATAGCTTATCCGCGATAATAGTCTGGTCTATTAGAGAGTTCTCGGTCTAATTCTATAAGTCTCCTAAGTCTTTCATGGAGTGGCGGATGAGTAGAGAACCAGGAGAAACTCTTCTTTCTCTCGCTAGCTATTCTTAGAGCTAACTGGTAATCCTGCTCCCAGCTATAGCTACGACCAAATATTCCAACACGGTATTCCTCTGGGTCAGCTATTAGTAGGGCCTTGAAAGCTGCAGCTCTAGCCATTTCTCTCTCAACACGTTTACCGAGGTTACTAGTTACAACTGATATCCTAGCGAGTGCTGCTGCTAGCTTTCTTGCACCTAATGGGACGTTTACTGCTGACTCATAGTCTGCAAAGTATTCTCTAAGCCTACTATGTCTTAACAATAACAGTATTAGTACAAAGTATACTAGATAGCTTACAAGAGCTACTATTACGAGAGCTGCAATCCCCCCACCACGGTCCCTACTATCTCCTCCAAGGAAGGTAGCAAACATGGCATATCTTGCTATAAGGAAGAACATCGACGGTATAAGGGATAGAAACATCATTACCCCTACGTCATGGTGTTTTAAGTGGCCTAGCTCGTGGCCTATTACGGCTTCTATTTCTTCTCTATCAAGATTCTCTATTAACCCCTTGGTGACTGCAACTCTCGGTCCCGTTATCGGGGAGCCATATGCAAAGGCGTTGGGAACATTTATTTGAGCCAGCATTAGCCTCGGCTTCTTTATACCCATGCGTCTCGCTAACCGCTCTACAATTTCGTGGAGCCATGGGTACTCGTTCTCACTTAATGGTCTAACATGGTATATAGCATCTATGAAATACGGTGCTATCATCCATTCAAATAAGTTTAAAGCTACTACAAGGCCTATAATGAACATGAGGCTTACGTTTAATAGCGTTAGTATTAGGGCTAGGACTAAGCTAGTTATAGCTACAAATAACGCAAGCGTTAAGATCATAGATGTATAGAGCTTTGCTTTAAACGACAAAACACTCCCCTCCCCTACCCTATTCCTCAAATAATATGGGAAAGATTACACGGGTTTTAAGTTTGATGTACAAATAGTGAAGCTTAAAATGGTTCTACTAGGATACGGCTAGCCATACCCCTACCTAATGCTATGGTAACACCTCTAACACGCACAATTATGGGTCCACGTGTGTTATCCACTACTTCTAATACTGCTCCCGGGGTAATGCCCATTTGCATTAAACGAGTTCTAAGCCTACAGCCCGTATCAATATTGACTACTCGTGCCCGCGTACCAGGCGGAAGGAATACTAGTCTAACCATTCTCGTAGCCAATATCAAGCACCTCTTTAGATTATTAACAATTGTCTTCATCTACTACTACATAGACCATGCGAGCATATTCGTAGGGTATCTCCATGCACTTTGAAGCCGATATAGGTTTTAAAACTACATGACTATTACTAACATAGACTATTCTAGCAGTTACACCTATCATTAAGCCTAGGTCAATTATATGTTTTAGTCCCTC
>CAZWTS010000236.1:0-8908 GCA_964637085.1 uncultured Desulfurococcales archaeon
GTAACTTAACCTACCCCTTTTTCAATAAATAATTTAAATATGCTTTATTAGTCGGATAGCATTTAGAAAAATAATGAGAGTGTTTGAATGTGACAAAGATAAGATTAATAGATCCTGAATATGAGTGTAAGGCGTCAATACTCGGAGAAACTATAAGAAGAGCTTGTGACCTAATACCTGAACTCGAATTAAAGGAGCTATGTTATCTTAGTGTGAATAGTGATAGAATAGTCTTCTTAAACGCTAATACCTTAGAGAAAATGAGGAGAGACGATATAGAGATTTACGGTGACCTCTATTGTATAAAGAACACTCAAGAAGCATATATAGTATTTCCTAACATACGTTCATCGAGAGGGACCTACAGCTACATAATGTTGTTAAAACTTTATGGGTCATTGGTGGAGTGGAAAGTTCTCCTGTTAATGTCTTCAGAAAATGAGTATGTAATAATAAGAAAGGAAGGAACTAAGAGATCAATAAAGATGGACTTGGAACAAATCATAGAGAAACTGTCAGAGTTCGTGCAGAAATCGGGGGTACGACCAGTAGAGAAGCCGATTTCAATTCCATATAAATAGCTGTGTATATGGTGAGCTGTATGTATGTATCTATTACCGATATTGTATCGGTTAAAGATATGCGTGTCTACGAGGTTAATGCAGTATGGTTAGGTATTCCGCTATTATTATTAATGGAAAACGCTGGTAAGGAGGTAGCGCATGTAGTATGTAATAAGTTAGGCGGCGATCTAAGGAATAAAGAAATAGTAGTATTTGTCGGAAGAGGAGGAAACGGAGGAGACGGACTTGTTGCAGCAAGACACTTAGCTGCTATGGGTGCTAGAGTAACAATTAAATTACTCTATGATCCCCTTATGATCTCATCGCCAGACACTCTGTTTAATATGAGATTAATCGATAGAATTGATAGTATTCGAGTAGAGAAAGTAAAAGACATAGAAAGACTTAAACCATTAAGTGCGGATGCGCTTATAGATGCTATGCTAGGAGTAGGTGTTCGCGGGCCTCTTAGGGATCCGATTAAAACGGCAGTCAAGGTATTCAATGAAAGCAAAGGTCTCAAAGTAGCTATAGATGTCCCCTCGGGAGTGGATCCGGATACTGGCGAGACGGCTGATGAGGCAGTAATAGCTGATGTAACCGTTACTATGCATAAAGTAAAACCCGGTTTGATAAAGGCCAAGAAATATGTAGGAGAACTTGTTGTTGCTGAAATAGGCATACCACCAGAGGCGGAAATCTATGTCGGCCCCGGCGACGTAAAGTATAGGGTTCCCAAAAAACCAACTGACGCACACAAGGGGGTCGGGGGGAGAGTTTTAGTAGTAGGCGGATCTGAACTATATAGTGGTGCTCCAGCCCTTTCTGCTCTATCAGCGTTACGTACTGGTGCAGATTTAGCATTCATTATGGCACCGGGATCGGTGGCGAGGACTATTGCCTCGTATTCACCTAACTTAATAGTATATGGTACTGGTAATAATTTCTTCACAGAGCAAGACATAGATAGCTTAAAAAATATTGTAGAACGAACAAGACCTCACGCAGTAATTATTGGACCTGGTATAGGGTTACACGAGGAAACCAAGGTTTTCGTTATCAAAGCAATAGGCTTTCTAAAATCATTAAATAAGTATATGATAATAGATGCCGACGCGTTAAAACACATAGCTGGAGCTCATTTGGAATTGAGTAAAAGTGTTTTAACGCCACATCTAGGAGAACTATTAAAACTACTTGAACTAGAATCTAATAATATTGCTCAGACCGACAATATTAACGTTAGAATAGAGTTATGTAAGAGAGCTTCGGAGAAGTATAAATCAATAATATTATTCAAGGGTCACATTGATATAATATGTAACGGATCAAAATATCGATTAAATAGAACTGGTAACCCCGGAATGAGTGTTGGAGGTACCGGTGATGTTCTAACTGGTATTATAGCGGCATTGATCGCTAGAGGGATGGATCCCTATTATGCAGCACAAGTAGCAGCATATATAAATGGGAGGGCTGGTGATTTAGCGTTTAATGACTATGGCGAAAGAATTACAGCACTTGATATAATAAACTATGTTCCAAAAGTATTCCTTGAAGCAGAAGAATATCCTTACAAGAGAATAGTCTTATACGATAAATAATATGGTAGCCGACAATAGCAAAGTAAACCATAATTGGAGGGAGAATCTAACAATCTTCGAACCATCAAGTGGTGGAATAGGTATAAGATTAAAGAATGCTATGTATCCATTAAAAGAACCAACATGAAACAATAAGTCTACAACATAATTGTTGAATCCTTGAACCGAAAGTATAATACACGAAGTCTTTAATGCAATAGCTAGAAGTATGTTTGATAAAGGTCCCATAAGTGATATTGTTGCTACATCTTTTACGGAGGGTATCCTATATAAAGAGTAGAAGGCTACTTCTCCTGGCGCTATAATCTTGAATGGTAAGAAGAAACTTACTAAAGTAAGTAACAAACCCATCTTATTTATTCTGTAAAATGATATATATCCTAATTTTCTTGCCTCTAATCTATGGGATAATTCATGCACGATGAAGCTAGTAGACAATAGTAATACCATAACTATTCCTATGATAGGGTTAGTGAAGATTGTGAAGCCGGTAATTGATACACCTACAGCAATAGCGGATATTATTAAGGCTAAGTATTCCTTAGCATACATGGTCTACTACCACAAGTCATCTATTTATTTAAATACTCCTTAATACACATGTTTACGCAGTCCTTGAACGCGTTGCCTGAGTACCCTATCTCAATGCATTTCTCCCTGCATATCCTAACGATATGTTGCCTATCTATTTCGTTCATATCTTACCGTCACCCCTATATACCCGTGTCTTTATTCAGATATATAGCTAATACAGCATGTAGTTTTATAACCCTTAAGTACAATCAGTGGAAGGCTGATAATAGGAGAGGCTGAAGCTGACATGCCTACGTGGCACTACTCAGTAAAGAACCTGGATCCCGATCGCACCGCAAAGGCAGTGTTATTGGATGTACCAGTATCTCCAAAGATAATGTACGAAGTCACTAAGGCTATTAAGGGTATGATGCTAAAGGATGCTAAGGAATACCTCAAACGTGTAATAGAGTTAAAAGAACCAGTCCCGTTCTTTAGGTATAAGGGTAAGCAATCACATAAGAAGGGATTACCAGATAAATGGAAATGGCCTATAGGAAGATACCCGGTTAAGGCAGCTAAATACCTGCTAAGACTACTAGAGAACGTTGAAAACAATGCCGAGCACAAAGGGCTTAATACAGATAGGCTCAGAATAATACATATATCATCGCACAAGGGTCCTACTTTAAAGAGATGGATGCCCCGAGCCTTTGGTAGATCAACTCCACGTTTTAGAAGACTAACCCACGTAGAAATAGTAGTAGAGGAGGTGCCAGGAGGACATGGTAAACATTAAAAAATATTTTATTGAAAAATCAATAAATAAAGTTGCAATAGACGAATATCTGGCAAAACACTTCTATAGAGCGGGTTATGCCGGAGTAGACATACAGAGGACGCCATTAGGCTCACGTGTAATAATATATGCTGAGAGGCCAGCAATAATAATAGGTCGTCGTGGAGCTATAATAAAACAACTTGCACAGATATTTGAGAAGCACTTTGGTTTAGAAAACCCTCAGATAACAGTTACAAACGTTGAGAATCCAGAACTCAACGCTAGAATAATGGCTTTTAGATTAGCAATGGCTCTCGAGAGAGGTTATCATTTTAGGCGTGCGGCGTTTGCAGCTCTAAGAAGAATAATGGCTGCTGGTGCTCTTGGAGCAGAAATAGTAATCAGTGGTAAGTTAACGAGTGAACGCGCGAGATATGAGAAGATAAGAGCTGGTAGGGTGTACAAGGTTGGACAACAAGTAGCAACAATGGTTGATAGAGCAGTGGCTCATGCTTTACTAAAACCAGGTATATACGGTGTTGAGGTAATAATAGTTAAACCAGTTAAACCAGTAGATCAAATAGTATTCAAAACACCACCTGTAGTAGGCGAAGAACAACAACAAACACAGCCAGAAAGTGGAGGTGTTAGTAGTTGAGTATGAAAATTAGTGAAATAAGAGCACTTTCACCAGAAGAACGTAGGAAGAAACTAGAAGAATTAAGAACAGAATTAATACGTTTAAGACTTCAGGCTGCAACTGGTACACTCGATAACCCTGGCAAGATCAGAGCAATAAAGAAAACTATTGCACGAATATTAACTGTTATGCGTGAGGAAGAATTAGCGGGTAGGAAAGGTAAAAAGTAACGTGAAACATTCTCCTAAAAACATAGTTTTCCACGAACTAATAGGATTACGAGTGAAAATTCTAAAACACTATGATCAATCACTAGTTGGTATTGAAGGCATAATTATAGACGAGACGAAATATACACTCAAAATAAGAGTAGACAATAAAATAAAAACAATACTTAAAAAGGGGGCTCTACTTCTATTCAAGCTCTCGGATAAAGTAAAAGTACTCGTAAACGGGGAACAAATATTAGGCCGCCCCGAGGAAAGATTGAAGTCGATTAAGTGGAGGTAGTAGGGATGGGCAAAGCACAACAAGTAAAGAATGTCGGAATTCCTGGAGTAAAACCACCTGAGAGAATATGTAATGATCCATATTGTCCATGGCATGGTAATATTAGAGTTAGGGGACTAGTACTCGAAGGAATAGTAGTTAGCGATAAAATGAAGAATACGGTAGTTGTGAGAAGGGACTATCATTACTATGTTAAGAAATATCGTAGGTATGAAAAAAGACATAGTAAAATACATGCACATAACCCGCCATGTATAGATGCTAAAGTAGGCGATCTAGTACTAATAGGTGAAACACGACCTATATCTAAGACTGTATCCTTTGTTGTAATAGGTGTTATTGAGAGAGGCAAAGAGGTGAAGAAGTAGAATGCCGAAGGGGTCTTCAGCAGCATTCTCAAGAATACGTGTAAATGCGGGGCTTCAAGTAGGCTCATACGTAAAGGTAGCTGATAATAGCGGAGCTAAAGAAGTAATGATAATAGGAGTACCCGGATATAAAGGTAGATTAAGAAGGATACCCTTTGCCGGGGTTGGGGACCTGGTGATTGTAACTGTTAAGAAAGGAACACCGGAGCTTAGACGGCAAGTAATGAAGGCAATAATAGTTAGACAACGTAGGCCGTACCGTAGAAAAGATGGTACGTGGATAGCTTTCGAGGATAATGCAGTCGTAATAGTATCACCCGATGGTACACCTAAGGGTAGCGAAATACGCGGACCAATAGCTAAGGAAGCAGCAGAACGTTGGCCAAGGATAAGCCAAATAGCGTCAATCATTATATAAATTATAAGGTGATAACTCATGGCCTTAACGTGTTCAAAACAACCAAGAAAGCAGAGATTCCACTTATTTAATGCACCATACCATGTTAGACAAAAGTTTATGACAGCGCCTCTATCCCCAGAGTTAAGAGAGAAAATGGGGATAAGAAGGTTACCAGTAAGAAAGGGAGATACTGTAAGAATTATGAGAGGAGATTGGAAGGGTCATGAAGGGAAAGTTGTTAGGGTGAGCTTAAAGAAAATGCGAATATATGTTGAAGGAGTAACCATGAAGAGAGCCGATGGTACACCAAGATACTATCCTATACATCCGTCAAATGTAATGATAGTCAAGTTGGATCTATCGGATAAGAGACGTCTCGAAATTATTGAACGTCGAAGGGAGGCTAGGGAAAAAATCCTCGAAAAAAGAGAGAAAGAAAAGGTTGAAAAACCTAGTACGCTAGAATCCTCCGAGACCCAGTCAAAAGGAGAATAATAAGGTGTAAGTAGATGGCGAGAATGGGTGGTAAAAAACACTTAAAACCATATGTAGCTCCAGCTTGGTGGCCTGTACCAGTAAAAGAGAGACCTTGGACCGTTAAACCTAGACCTGGTCCTCATCCTATAGAAAGAGCTATTCCATTGCTTGTACTAGTTAGAGATGTGCTAGGTTATGCGAAGACAGCAAGAGAGGCAAGAAAGATAATATCAGAAGGTCATATAAAAATAGATGGAAAAATCCGTACAGATCATAAGTATCCCGTAGGGTTGATGGATGTAGTAGAAATAGTTGATACAGGGGAAGCTTTCAGGGTTCTTCCTTATCCAGTTAAATATTACATTCTTCATCCGATCAGTAAAGACGAAACCGGGATAAAATTATGTAGGATAGAAAATAAAACTACGGTTAAAGGAGGCCATATACAATTAAATCTTCATGACGGAAGGAATATTCTTATTAGAGTAAAGGATCCAACAAACCCGGAGGAAGATGTTTTCTCTACCCTAGGTACAGTCAAAATCAGTATTCCTAACCAAGAATTACTAGACTATGTTGAATTGAATGAAGGCGTTATAGCAATAGTCAGTGGTGGAAGAAACGTAGGTCGTGTTGGAAGAGTTATAAATATACACAGGGGCATGCGACGATTTAGGAGCATTGCAACACTCGAGGATATCAAAGGAGAGAAATTCCAGACAAGTCTTGACTATATATTCGTTATAGGCAAAGAAGAGCCTATGATAAGTTTACCAGAGGGTGCATGGAAGTGAGCGAAGTCCTAGATCCCCACGTTGTTGACGAGATATTGAGAAAATGGAATGAGAATCCCATGTATAAGCCTAGAATAGCTAAAGTTACGGTAAACATAGGTGTGGGTACTTCTGGCGAGCGCTTACAGAAAGCATACAAAGTATTAGAAATGCTTACTGGACAGAAACCAGTTCCTCGGAGAGCTAAGAGAACAATAAAAGAATTCGGTATACGGAAGGGGGAAAACATTGCCGTAATGGTAACTCTACGTAGGGAAAAAGCATTAGAGTTCTTGAAAAAAGCACTAGAGGCTGTAGGCTGGAGGATCCCAGCCAAGAGCTTTGACAATTATGGTAACGTGAGCTTCGGTATAAAAGAGCACATAACAATTCCTGGAGTAAAATATGATCCTGA
Source organism: uncultured Desulfurococcales archaeon (assembly GCA_964637085.1). GTDB lineage: Archaea > Thermoproteota > Thermoprotei_A > Sulfolobales > WANQ01 > JALWGO01. The sequence continues at coordinate 7,045 of CAZWTS010000236.1, forward strand.
AATAGGTATATTCGGAATGGATGTATCTATAACTATCGAAAGACCTGGTTATCGCATTGTTAGAAGACGTAGATGTAGAAAAAAGCATATACCCCGTAGACACCGTGTTAGTAGAGAGGAAGCAATGATACTATTAGAAAAAGAACTAGGTGTAAAAATAGTACCATAAACAAGAGGTGTGATGTGATGGGTAAGTACAGACCTCCGAGAACAAGATTTTACGGAAAAGGATCGAGGAGATGTAGAAGATGTGGATCTAGAGATGCTGTTATACAAAAATATGGTCTAATGCTCTGTAGACAATGCTTCCGCGAGATAGCCGCAAGTATAGGCTTCAGGAAATATAACTAGAGGTGATTTAAACATGGTGATGCTTGATACATTAGCAAATGCTCTAGCAACAATACAGAATAACGAAGTACGTGGTAGGAAAGAAGTAATAATAATGCCTGCATCAAAATTGATAATAAATGTTCTAAGAATAATGCAACAGGAAGGCTACATTGGAGAATTCGAGTACATAGATGATGGTAGATGGGGCAAGGTAAGAGTGCAGCTACTCGGAAGAATAAATAAGTGTGGTGTAATAAAGCCTAGGTTTTCAATAAAGTACATCGACTTAGAGAGAATGCCTCACTGGCTAAGAAAATATCTCCCTTCAAGGGATATAGGTATACTCATATTATCAACACCGAAAGGTGTAATCACACATAAGGAAGCCCTACATCAGCGTATAGGTGGCGTTCTACTAGCATATGTATACTAGAGTATAATGAGGTGTAATTCAATGGCAAAAACAGTTCACGTAATAGAAGAAGTTGAAATACCCGAGGGAGTACAAATCACAATAGAGGGTAAGAAAGTAATAGTTGAAGGACCTAAGGGTAAACTTGAGAGAGACTTCAGCCATGCAAGAGATGTTATTATTCGAAAAGAAAACAACAAAGTAATTGTCGAAACATTCTTTGCAAACCGTAGAAAAAAAGCACTGGTTCCAGCAATAGCTTCTCATATAAACAACATGATAATAGGTGTAACAAAAGGATTCAGATATAAGTTAAAAATAGTGTACTCACACTTTCCTATAACAGTTAAGGTGCAAGAAGATAAAGTTCTCATTGAGAACTTCTTGGGGGAACGTGCGCCCAGAGTAGCTAAGATATACGGTAATGTAAAGGTAAGCGTTAAAGGCGATGATGTAATAGTTGAAGGGATAAACATTGAAGAGGTAGGTCAAACAGCAGCAAACATAGAGCATGCAACAAAAATTCGAGGATTTGATAGAAGAGTGTTCATGGATGGTATATACATTTATGAAAGAGGTGTTATAGAAGAATGAAACCCTCTCTAAGCCCAGAGGAAAAAAGATTACTAAATATAAGAAAGGAACGTAAGAGAAAGAAGCCAGTGTTCCTAAGATATCTTTGGTGGAAATTCCCTAAATTTAAAAACCAGTACACATGGCGGAAGCCTAAGGGTAATGATAATAAAATGCGCTTACACTGGAAAGGATATCCAGATGTTGTAAGCATTGGTTACCGTTCACCTAAGGAAGTAAGAGGTCTTCATGCGAGCGGCTACGAAGTAGCAGTAGTATATAATGTAAGGGATCTAGATACAATTGATCCGCAGAGACAAGCGATTTATATAGCCCGTACAGTAGGATTAAAGAAGCGCTTAGAAATACTAAAGAAAGCCAGAGAGCTTGGAATAAAGGTACTGAACGGAGGCGATTAAAAATGGATTTAAGCCTACAAAAAAGACTGGCTGCAGAAATCCTTGGTGTGGGAGAGTCTAGAATTTGGATAGACCCTACACGCCTCGATGATGTGGAAGCAGCGGTAACTAAAGAGGAGATAAGAAG
>CAZWTS010000237.1:0-8045 GCA_964637085.1 uncultured Desulfurococcales archaeon
TGTGATTAGAGAACACTATAGTCAACTTGGACTTGTGGGTGAAAAGGGAATACTAGGTAACTACAATATAGTACGTCCTATCGGTGATAACATTACCTTTAGGGTTTTTATAGGGAACATGCTTGGGTATACCGCGTTATATGAAGTAAAAATATACATTATGATAAATAATAAGTCTAGAAACCTATACAGTAAATACTTAGTACTAGGTGATGGAGAAAACGTAACTATACCATTCACGTTGAAAATAAATGATACGGGTCCTCAAAACGTTATCGTAGAACTCTGGATATATAATCCGGATACTAAGAGCTTCGTATATCACGAGCGACGGGTGAATATATGGGTCAAGGGAGTAAAAGTGTAATATTGTTGAAGGCTCTTGTACGCGGAGAAGTACAGTATCTAAGTAAGTTCAAGCTCACTCTACTCCTAATAACAATATTATTTGGTGTGTTATCTATATATGACCCGTACATAAGTAATCTTAATATCATTCTCCTTGGTAAAAGTAAGTACGGATACTATGTACTAGTTCAAAACAACTCTACTGGAATGCTTTATACATGTAATGTAACGCCAATAACCTATTTCGAAGATAACAACTCTATGATTTTAGGTTTATCGTTAGAAAAGTGTCTTAATTATTTTAATGTCGTGGTTTGTAATAGCTGTGCTATCAGTTCCAAGCAAATATACCTAGTGCCATCCTCTAACACATTGAATAATTATTTGAAATTATCCATAAATGGGGTTGTAAAGTTCATTGAGACTATGATAGTTGTAGTAACTGCTGTTGGCATATTCATGCTGTCCTATGAGACCGTAGTATCCAGTAATAGGTTAATAGAGAAGCTAAGGTTCTGGAATATAAATACTAGAACGGCATTTATAGTCTGGTCTCTAATATCTATGTTGATTATCGTGTTTATTGGTATGTGTATAGGCGTGGTTATTGCAACACTAGCTAGCTTCACTGCATCCCTAACGTTGTCTGCAATATATATTAAACCGGTAATTAACATAATCGATATTGCTATGGTGTTTGCATCCTTAATGTTAAGTTCAATTCTCGGCACTATTATTGGTTTAAAAGGAATTGAGAAATGCTCTATATGAAAATAGTTAGTAGTAAATCAAGTATAATACTCATGGCTGTCTTTACACTATTATTGACTATCATAGGTGTTTACCTTCCAGTAATCATCGGTTTAAGTGAGTCATTAATAAAGTTCATAAACGGGCCTTTAGATTACGATAAAATAATGAATACAGAGTCTATTAGTATTTATACTAGCTCAATACCACTTCAAATACCTCTATCATTTTATATGTTATCTAATAAATCGGGATTTGCAGCGGATATAGGACTTGCAAGCATTAATAACTCTCTAACGATAGCATTAGGCCTTGACGCTAGGGGGTACTCCATCCTGGGAATAGGTCATCAATACCCAAAGATAATTATCGGTGAAAAACTAGCTTCTAAGATAGGTTTAAACGAGAATAATAATGTAATTATAGTCTCAAGTACTTATTGTAATCGTATATTAATTAGTAGGGTAAAGATAACCTCATTGCCAGGAGTTCTTAATAAATCGATTATTATGCCGCTAAATGTTTCATTAAAATTGAACTGTAGGCTCCCGAACACTGTGTCTGCATTCTATATAGTTGATAGAGAGTTAGTCTATAAGTATTTAGGGAAAACATATGTTTTAAAAATAATAGTTCCAGCTAACGGTAGAGTAATTATCCAGGGTCTGGATGGAACATTATTCTATGAAAACTATGTGAGTAAGGGAACAATTTCTTTGGTACTCCCTTTTGGCGGTTATATAGTTGGTTTTCAGGGCGGTAATATAAGTTATCAGGAAGAGATACTACTAACTAATGATACAAGTTTAGAGATATCATATGAGGGAGTAGAGCACATAGTAGAAGTACAAGTAGGATTAGAGAAGAAGACATGTGTAGATATATTTTTCTGGGATGGAAGAAGATATAATGGCACAATCATAGTCTCGTTAGGTAATAAGGTAACCTATTATAGGGTTATTAATGGTAAAGCGTGTTTCTGGTTAAGTAATGGAACGTATAATATGAAACTAGTAAATTCATCAATACCATTAGTTTGGAAGATTACAGCTGGCGAGAATAAAAGTATTTTTATTCCGCCAACCAAGATTATACGTAGAATAGAGCCCTCGTTGATTCAAGCGTTTCTAGAGAAACGGGGTTTAAGCTACAAGTATTTATTCTTAGCAATTATAGGCTTAGGTGCGTCGGTTATTATATCGTTACTACTACTATTTTTATTAGTAATAATACCAGTGCCACTAATAGTTGGTAAATCAGTGTCTATGATATTGTATGACTATTATAACAAGCTACTATTATTGAGTAATAATAGGGAGACTACAATTAAAGTAATGACAAAATATGTCCTATCGATACTTTTAATATCAGTTATGGTGTCTCTAGGTATTTCATATATGTTAAATAGTGGTAGGAAAGCATATTTCACTGTATATGAGACGCCAGTTAATACGCTGTATAGTTTAATTGGCGTTGGGATAGTAGCGGTAATAATTGTTATCTCTACGGTAAGGGAGTTTAAGAAATGGGGAACGGTGATAGACTACTATGAGCACTAGAGTCCTATACGCAGTACTAGTGATTTCCCTTATAGTGCCTATTTCTACAACGTTGATCTACGGGTCTCCACAGTTTCCTGATACTTGGATTCAAATGCGGGTTGCAAAAGAGGCTTTCACTACTGGTCATCTAAGAGTATGGGACTCCTACGACACTAATTGGCCTTTAGTTAATGTAATTTTATCTCTTACATCATATTTAACTGGTCTAGACCTACGTTATGTCATTTATGTTGTGCTTATAATTATAACCGGGTTATCGATTATTCCGTTATATATGATATTATACTATAGGAATAAAACTACGATTTATTCAATTATATTTCTACTGGGCGTTGTCTTCGAACCAATGTACTTGACATTAATATCTAGTTTTCAAAAAGAAGCAGCACCTCTAATGATTTTAAACTTGCTATTATTATTCATTGTTGCTAGTAGAAGAGTTTATCCGGTAATATTTCTATTAGTTATAGGTGTTCTTCTAGGTCATCATTTTGTATCCTTGTATGTATTATTATTGTTTATAACAGTTGTAGTGTATGAAGCATTAGAATACTTGCGAAAGGGAGAGCCACCTATATTTAACATCAAGATAATGTTATTTTTCATCATCTTAATATCGGTCTACCAGTACTTCGTGGGCTTTAGGTTTATAGGAGAATTCGAGTATTATAGGTTTTCTCAAAGCGATATAATAGTATTAACAAGCTTCTATGTTCTATCATTTATATTAGTATATGGTAGGAGAGGGGAAAGTGTGAGACCGTCTACACAGGTACTAATCTTTATTATTTTATGTTTAAGCTATATATCGATAAGGTATATTGGTGTATTTGGGTTCAATCTACCAAAGCCCTCTATCCTAGAATTAATCGTAGTTCTAGGTTATATATTACTAGTATACAACTCTCTTAAGGCCAAGGATTATGGTTTGGATAAAGCCATTATCCCAGCAATAGCTTTAACATTGTATGGTATAACTCTCGAACCTATTTATGGTGGTGTTACTGTATTAATAAAGGCCCTAAGAAGGATAATACCATTACTCTCATTGCAGGCGGCTATTAAACCATTCAGAGTCGCTTCAATCCTATTCCTTGCTATCATGTTATTGGCGTTCCTGGCACATATTCAGGGATATGTAGTATTCGGTGGACCAGCGATTTACAAGTTATCCGAAGTTGAGGATGCACGTAGTCTTGCTTTACTAGTTAATGGGAATGATGTTAGATGTTCTTGGAGGACTGGTGTTCTTCTAAAATACTATAATCCAAATTTAGTATTAGACAACCTATTAATGGAGCATAGGGAGTCATTGCTCATTGTATCTGAAATCGAGATACATAGGGGATTAATGGGTCGTGTGTGGTATCAGTATATTCCAGTAGACGTTATAGAGAGAGGTAAAGATGTTCTCTATACTTCAGGTGTTTTCTATGTATATAGATGATTTCCGACTACTAATAGGGTGAAGATTATGGCTAATAGAAATGTAGTAGTATATCTAGAGAATGTATGGAAAAAATACAGAGTGAGAAATAATATCATCATAGCTCTAAAGGGAGTAAGCCTACAAATATTAGAAAACGAATATATATGTCTAATCGGGCCAAATGGTAGTGGTAAGTCAACACTATTAAAAATAATAGCTGGTTTAATAAAACCCGATAAAGGTAGAGTTAATATTTTTGGTAGAGACCCATTTAAAGATCCCGCTATTAGAAGTTATATTGGCTTAATGCCTCAGGAAGACGTATTATTTGATACATTGAGTATAAAGGAGCATATAGAACTCCTAGAGTACGTAAGCAAGGATATTAATACCAATTATATCTATGAGATACTCGAAGAATATGGATTTAGTAGTCTACTAGATAGGAAACCATACCAGTTGAGTGGGGGTCAGCGCCGTGTATTGCAATTAATGCTTATACTTGCCCGGAAACCAAGAATACTCTTACTCGACGAACCTACTGCTTTCTTAGATACTAGGAACACAGCCATGGTTTTAAGCGTTGTAAACAAACTATACCGTACAGAGAGACTAACAATAATAATGTCTACTCATGACGAGCATGTTTGTTCCAGCTCTCAAAGAATAATACGTATTAGGGATGGAGTAATATTTGATTAGACCTATACGGTTACCTGGGCTTTGGAGGCTCTATTTCTTTAAGTGCCTCCTCCACTAGGTCTTCTGGTTTAATGTTTTCGAGTTCTGCCTCTGGTTTTAATCTAATTCTATGATCTAGTGCTTCATGCGCAAACCTCTTTACGTCGTCGGGTACGACATAGTCTCTCTTATTTAAGAAGGCATAAGTACGTGCTGCCTTATATAGTGATATTGAAGCGCGTGGACTTGGCCCTAGAGATACATATGGGTGTCTTCTTAAATAATTGACTATATTAGTTATGTATAACATTATATTTTTATTTACGTATACGGTGTTCTTTATGTACTTTGTCAACATCATTATTTCTTCAACAGTTGTAACAGAGTCTAGTGGCAACTCCTCTATATAATCAACCTTGGATATTACTTCTACTTCTTCTTCTATTGAAGGATAATCGCTCCATATTCTAAGCATAAAACGGTCTATCTGTACTTCAGCTAGGGGGTAAATACCAGTTCCGAGTCCTAGCGGTATTTGCGTAGCTATAACCATGAAAGGTTCCGGGAGCTTATGTGTAATACCATCTATGGTTACCTGTTTCTCTTGCATAGCCTCTAGTAATGCTGCTTGAGTTCTCGGTGTAGCCCTATTAAGCTCGTCAGCTACGACAATGTTAGCAAATATTGGTCCAGGACGAAAGATTGATTCCCCTTGTAGTGTGTATATGTAGTAGCCAGTAATATCGGTTGGTAATACATCCGGAGTGAACTGTATCCTTTTAAACTTGCCTTGTATTACTTTTGCAAGGGCTTTCGCTACAAGTGTTTTAGCGGTACCTGGGTATCCTTCTATTAGTACATGTCCCTCACTTAAAAGAGCTACAATGATACTCTCTAGAAGATGTTTTTTCCCAATAACGACTTTCTCGAGTTCACGTAGAATCCTAGATGGAATACTACCTAGCCTCTCATCGCTATCTACTCTTGAAATAATACTCACCCATCTTTGGATTGCTGAAGTTATCCGAGAGTAATAAGATTTATCTGTAACGTTTAAAGCCCCTAGAGGGGTTAGAGTACCTGATTTTTCTCCTTCGAGCTACATTTAAATACTGTTACTTTAAAACAGTTATTAGAGGTGTTCTATGAGGGTGTTATCTAAGAGTACTCTGACTAAACCACTAATACTATTAATACTAATAGCTCCAGTTGCTTCAGCTGTTACGTTGATAGCATACTGGGTTTATATAAGTAATTGGCAGGGAGAAGAATGGTGGTTTGCACCACTAGAAGTTAATGCAACATATAATGCAACGGCCCTAAATGTCGGCGAAGTACTAAATATAACTATTACTGCAAGATACCCGCTACCATGGGAGTACTTGAACATTACTCCATCTAACTATACGATTAGCGGTCCCTATTATGATCCAGTAAACGATTACTGGTATTATAACGGTACCTTCTATCCTAATAGTACTGCAGCAGCCAATGGCTGGTGGTATAATTTCACAGTACCCAAGAATATGACGTTCAAGGTCATTGTTGCAGTCTATTATGTACAAACTGGTGCTAACATGTTGTACTGGTACGGTACTATAAACAATAGTATAGAATTCAATGAAACCAAGGTCTTAGGAAGCTTTGCAGTAAGACTGAGTATGGCTGGCAACTATGTTGTAAAAGTATTTGTATGGACGGATTATCCAAGTACTGCAACCACGCTTTGGGCGCCATTAGTGGTAACGCCTCCTAAACAACTCATAGTTGTAACTGGGTGATAGGACGTGAGAAAGGCTCTCATATTACTATTAATAGTATTATCACTAGTATTAGCACCTCTATCCTCAGCACTACAAGTAAAAGTTGAGATAAACCAGCAAGGTTATGTAACAATATATGTATACAATGTTACACCTGGAAGCATTGTTGGAATAGACATAAGATACAATGGCAGTATAATATGGCTTGACCAGCAAGTAGCTAATGCAAGCGGTGTAGCAGAAACATCATTCTATGTGCCACCCTATGTACCAGAGGGAGAAATGCTTAATGTATCAATAGCTGTAGTAGAACCGGGCTACACTTATGCTGACTACCTAAACTTCTATCTTGTCGCAGTAGGGCCAAAATACTTCACTATAACATTGTTATCAACAACTACTAAGACACAGACTATAACAAATACGGTAACAGAGACTACAACGGAGACTACGACGACTACGGAAACAACTACACAGACAGAAACATTAACTGAGACGCAAACCGTGACAACAACATCGATACTAACTGAAACACAAACATTAACCGAAACCTATACAACAACTCTAGTATCAACCACGACAACGACAACGGAGGTACCAGTAACAACAACAGTAGTGGTAACAAGCCCTACTACTACAACTCTAACAGTAACTAATACGACGACCATAACAACGGAGGTACCAGTAACAACAACCCTAACTCTAACGACAACCTATACTACGGAAATAGAGAAGACTATTACAACAACAGTCCAAATACCTGTAACGAAAACTGAAACCCACATTGTAACGTTAACATCCACAACTGTAGTGCCCACTACCATTACAAGTGAGAAAACAATAACGGAAACAACGACGCTGTCAACGACTTATACTACTATCTCACCGACAACCCTAACAGAGACTACAACAATAACACAGGAAGTAACGCCCGGTTGGGCTTGGGGTGCAATAGCTATTGCGATAATAGGTTTAGTTGCAGCTGGATTCTTTGCTCTTAGGTCAAAATCATGAGTTATGAGGTGATGTGTGTGCGTGTACGTGTGTTTATGATAATATTCCTTGCATTAATGATAGTATTAAACATATTTGCACCATTAACGGCTGTTGCAACAGTAACCACGAGGAAACCAGTAGTTCCGGAACAAATAATGGGGACTCCTCAACCTCTTACTCGGAAACCATTAGTACAACAGAATATAGTAGCAGTTACTAGAACTGGAAACAACATACAAAGCATAGTAATTCAATCTCCAGAAAAACAAGAAGGCATAAGATTGCTACAACAAATAGATCCCAACATCTTCAATACTAAGTTCATAAAGGAGACTTATGGTGATAACCTAAGATTATTCGTAAAATACAGAAATGGCACACTAGACACTATAAAGCAAGTTGTATCTAAACTAGGTGGAAGAGTAGCGTATGAGTACCCATTAATAAGTACAGTACTAGTTATAATACCCACAAATAAGCGTGACGCCTTTATACAAGAGGTTAGCGGGCTCATTA
>CAZWTS010000238.1:0-12093 GCA_964637085.1 uncultured Desulfurococcales archaeon
TCTATGGTATTTTTGCTTTTTGATATTTCTCCCGTTCAGCTAGTGGTGCCGTTGCATCTATTCCTATTTTAGTTGTAAGCCCATCAGCTGATGATGGATCCAGAGTAGACCCCCTCGCGTTTTCTATGACTATAAGATCACGGCTCCCTTGAAACCTCGTAGCTATAGCCCATTCAACGTCTACTAGGTTGTCGGGATCAATATCACTGTCAACTATAATAACATGTTTTAAACTAGGGTGGCCAGCGAAAGCTGCTAGAATAGCGTTTTTAGCATCACCATCAACGTTCTTGTCTATTGAAATTATAGCATGTAGCCAGCCTCCTCCACCTGGTGTTAATCTTACTTTGTGTACTTTTGGTACTACTCTACGTACCGTATCCCATACTGATGCTTCTCGTGGATACCCCATTAATAATTGGTGTTCCCTTCCACCCGGAAGTATTATGTGAGCCAACGCGCTATCGCTAATGTATATCTTATCTATTCTTATGATTGGTTGTTTTCTGACTCTATCATAAGTTTTAGTTAAATCAACAAATGGGCCCTCATCTGCTAGCTCTCGTGTAATTCTTCCCTCAATTACTATAGAAGAGCTCTCTGGCACTGGTATTTCATGAATAGGTGTTCTTGCTAGTCTTAGAGGTCTACCAAGTAATCTACCAGCTACGTCTAACTCAAATATTCCGAGAGGTGGGCTGAGAGCCGAGGCGAATAATACTGCTGGATGCACTCCTATAATTATCGCTACAGGTGTTTCCCTACCTTCTCGTAGATTTTCAGTATAAATGTAATGAAGATGTCTAGGCACGATTCTGATGACGAGTCTCTTTTCATCTAAAATCATTATTCTATGAACCGAAGCATTACAGGTACCGTTGATGCATGCTACCACTATAGAAGATGTAAAGTATCTTCCTCCATCTTTTTCAAAAAACTTAACGGCAGGCAAAGTAAGTACAGTTTTATTGTATTCCTTTAAATTAAAAGAAACCTCTTTGTGTTTTAGAGGATTGCTCATAGATTCTATTATCTTTATATATGCCTCTTCATCACTCTTAGCGTTTAGAGCTCTCCTAAGTTTTTCTCTACTATTTACAACATTGCCTACTGCTTCTAGAGCGATGTTCTTGATCTTCTTAAAGAATACTGTTAGACTCTTTTCGTCGTTTTCGGATAATATTCTCGTTACCTCATAAATGGGTTCTACTTCTTCTTCGATAAATACTATTTCGTTTTCCTTGAGAGATTTTATAAAAGCGTCCAATGTTATATCATGTACTTTGAAGGCTTACCCACCTCTTCCCATGTTTCAGAGAGTTTGATTTTACCTACATGTATTGATTTTATTTCTCCCTCGTAGGGGGTTTGAAGTATTATTTCTTTTTTATTAAAGTCTATTGATAATATTAGACCGGGGGCTTTATCTTCTAGTTTATCGTCTAATATACTCACTAATAGACCCTTTTCGAATCCCTTAGTAAAGACGTATACCTCCTTGCCTGGGAACAAAGTGTTCATTATATCTACAATGTTTTTGATATTCGCCTGTCTATCTATTACGAGGAATACTGTTTCATGTAGTATTGATGCGTAAAGAGGTTTTATTCCCAAAGGCGATAGAGCACTTCCTATTTGAGAGAGGTCTATTTCTTCTCCTGTAAATAAATGTGATCCCAGGATTGATAGATTATCGATTTTTAGTTTGTGCTGCTTAGAGTTCTCAAGGTATCGTCTATAAGCTTTACTTCGTAAGTATCTACGGTCTTCTCTATTGCGTTTTCTAACAATTTTAGGCGAAGGTAATTCCATTACATGTATTGACGTATTCCTAAATGTTCTGGATATTATATTATTTAATCCATCCCCTAAGACTACTATGAAGTCTGGACTTACTGTTCGAAGTAAATCTATTTTGTATTCTATCGCTTGAGGTCCATATACCCAGCCATCAGTATCTATAATAACAGCCTTAGATTTCTCTCGTGCTTTTAGTAGGAGTTTCTCTATACCACTAATAACTCTATGAGTATATATTGACGGGGTTATGGATCCTACGAAATATAACTTCTCAGCGTGCAGATCCCTAAGCCATAGCAGAGGCTTTGAAGGCGAAGCCATTGATATGAAGCCTGGAAGACCAATATCGGCTTGTCCTATATCAGCGTCAATTATTGTTACTGGAATGTTCTGTGCTAATAGTAGGTTAGCTAACATGCAAGTATATGACGACTTACCGCTTTCCACTGGTCCTATAACAGTTATTGTACATTTAGTTCTTTTACAATAATCTACTATTTTAGTTGAAGCTTCTTCCCAGAGGTCTATTACCTCCTCTCCCGGTGATGGTTCTTCAACGCTTCCCCCATCACCTAGTGTTACACTTATTGTTGCTTCATCTTCAACTACTCTTAATGCATAACTCCTAAAACGATTTATTATTATACGAGAGCCTACATTATATGATGCTCCTAGAATTCTCACGCTTCCTTTTTTAACTTCTATTGATGCTGGCCCTGTTATTCGTAATATCTTATTCTTTTCAATTTTTATTTCCATAAACATGTGTGCCCCCTACATACTTATGGCTTCGGCTACTTGTTACAATATTCTCGATCCATTTCTTAATGATATATTGATTGCCGCTTTGATGTCCTTATCTCTAATATGTTCCCGACTTAGCTCTGAAATCGGAAGAGAATGCTTACTAGTATTATGTTCATCGACTATCTCTATGAAAACACTATTATGGTTACCTAGGGCAGTGAGTATTGCTTCAGCTAATTCTATTCCGTCTAGATTAGATCCTATTCTTATATATAGCCTCTTATGAGGTATTGTTTCCACGAGGCTTACTACGAAATCAGTAATGTTATTAAGAGGCTTCCGGCCGCTTTCGAATAATACACCATCTACTATTAACGCGTAGGCTGCATAATCGGGTCCTGGATCAAGTCCCAGTATCACTTCTTCATAAGATTCTTTTCCGTAAAATAGACATATTGCTCTTTCAACTATCTTATCTATATTATCGTGTCTTACTACTAGCACTATTATACCAGGGTAGTCTCCCATAATTATATTGCTGACGTATTCGTCAATTAATATTATACGGGTTTTAAGTATCAACTCTTCTATATCTAACCCGTTTGTAGGTGCTAGAGGATTTATGTTTCTTCTCCTTAATATATCCAATACTTTTACTAATATTTTAGGATCCCATATTACTACTCCAATACCAGACCCCTGATTACCACGGATTCTCAGATCCCATCTCCCTTATAGCAATAGTTAATTGCCTCGCCACACGTTTAGTGAATAGGAAAGTAGATATTTTAGCCTTTAAGTAAAACGTGTAGATGAGATACCATAATGTATTCACTTAAGTGAAAAAAATAAGGCTTACGAGGAATTATACTAGTGGTCTTGACTACAGGAAACAGAGAACTTGATACCATACTATCATCTGTGAAGGGGCCCTCACTCATATATGGTGAAGCTGGTTCAGGTAAAACAAATTTAGCACTATATGTTTCAGCCATTAATAGTAGTCTAGGCAAAAGAATACTGTACATTAATACCGAGGGATGGAGCATTAAGGCACGGATAACTGAACTCTCAAAATACTGGGATATGAGTAGAATAAAGTTCTTAGATGTCTATGATTTCCGTTACCAAACATTATTTATTTTAAGACGTTTACCAAAAATTATTGATAACTATGACATAGTAATAGTAGATACAATAAATAACTTGTATAGAATAGAAGAAGATTTAGATGCTGCGACAAGAGCGCTGAATGCACAAATGGCAGCACTCTATAAGCTTTCAATTGACTTCCGGATAGATATTATAGTATTAGGTCAAGTAAAGGCTGAAAATGAGAGAGAGGAAGTCAGCGGATCTACATATATTAGATTTTGGACAAATTTCATAGCCAGACTTGAACGTAGTGTACCACGTAAAATGATTATTGAAAAACCAGTTGAAAAGATCTTTTCTTTTGAGATAACCATGAGGGGTATTAAATGGATATAATGATTTTGGAAAACCCTTTACTATATACTTTGATGTTATATTTGCCAGCCATGACAGCTAATGGCACTGCTGTATTTGTTAGGAGAGGAACCCCCATTGATGGAGGAAGACTCTTCTTAGATGGCCGAAGAATACTAGGGGATGGTAAGACTTTTGAGGGTTTTATCGTGGGAACATATTTTGGTGTAATAGTAGTATTATCGTATGTTATATTATCGGGAGAATTTTCTTATATCTATTGGGGTATCCCTAGCGTTATAGGAGCGTTATTGGGCGATATATTAGGCTCATTTATTAAGAGAAGGTTAAATATACCCAGAGGTGGCAAGGCCTTTCTACTAGATCAACTAGATTTCTTTTTTGGAGCAAACATAGGAATTATTATTGGAGGAGTAATCCCTAACTTAACGACAATAATATTAGGATTAGTGATAATACTCATACTACACATATTAACTAATAGGATAGCATACGAGTTAGGCCTTAAAGATGTCCCCTGGTAAAAACGGTTCGACACACACGCTAGTCTATAAGAGACCTGCTTCTTTCTTCATCAAGTAGCGATATTTGACATACCTATCTTCGGGAGAGAATCTTGGAGGATGAGCTACCTTCACTGGAGCACCGCATACAGGGCATCTATCTGTTCTAAGAGTATATCTTCCACACCTAGTGCATTTGTGTAACAACCATTTCATATTACTGGTACACCTTTAATGCTTTCATCGTTCTCTATTGAATTCTACTATACCCCCGTGGCTCTGTATTGTTTTTGTTACAGTTTTCACTATTTGACTCAATACCTTCTCTGCTATCTTGTAATCTGTTGCAGTTACTTCTACAACGTATCTAGGTGCACCTATAGTATATATTCGTACACTAACATTTTCTGGTAATTTTTCACGAGCCTTCTTTAAGGCCTCTTTTATTATCTCTACTCCATTGGGTTTCAAGACTTGTATCGTAAATACTCCCTTAATTTTTACTTTCTTTATCGTTATATGTTTATCAGCTAATTCTTTAAGAACCACAGCCCATTCGTCGGGTACGCCGGCTTCTTTTAATGCCTCCACACCGCGTAGGACTGCTTCCTCTAGACCAGCATATATTTCACCGTAATAATCTTCGAGTTTCCACCCGGCTTCTCGGTATGCTTCCTCTTTAGTTTTACCAAGTTTCTCTGCTGCCAGCTCAAGTATTTTGTCCGCTTTTACTGCACGTTTCCATTCGAGCATTTTTCTTCTACGTTCTCCTTCGGTTACACGTTTTAACGAGATATCTATCTGCTTTCTTTTCCTATTCATTCTAATTACTTTCGCTACTATTTTCTGTCCCTCTCTCAAATAATCTTTTATATTACGGATCCACCGTGACGATACTTCGCTCCAGGGAAGATAGGCTTCCATACCATCATATTCATCCAACGTCACGTATGCACCGTACTCAAAGACTTTCTTTATTGTTCCAACTACAAGTTCACCTACTTCCGGCAACGGTTTACGCTTCATGACCATTATCTTTCACCGCGTAATCTAATATTACTCAACGTTATTTAAAACATGTTGATAATTTATACTATGTAATCTAAACAACGTTAAAGGAGAGTAGAACCCTGTTCGGAAAACATAACTCAGATTATTAGATCACAAGAAAACTAGCCTAGTTCTCTAACAATGGTTCCTAGAATTCTTGCCTTACCACCAGTGGGTTCGACTAGGACTCTACCGCAAACAAGACATCTAGCGGGGAAGCTAGAATGAGAGAATACTATCTGCTCGTTCTCGCAGTCTGGGCATCGTACTATTAGGAACTTGCTACGGGGCATAGGTATTAGTATTTTTCTACGTTTAACCATACAAAATCACCCTACTAGCTCTGCTTTCTTTAACCGTATCCCTCTACGGTGAAGTATGTATCCACACTTTGTACATTTAAGTTTTAATACAACTTTCTTAGTGACCTTTGCAAACCTCTTTTGCTCTGGTTTTCTCTTACTACCATAACCTTCTTGTTTTCTTTCATACCTTCTCTGTCCTTCAGAGAGAGTTCTTCTCTTACCATGTTTATATATCATAACGCTATGTACTGTATGCGTTCTGCATCTCGGGCAGTATGTACGTATTCTTTTAGGGATCTTCACTACTTCTCCCTCAGACTGAATTTCTCTTTTCCTACCCCTCCCAGACTAAGGTTAACAGCTACTTAAATACTTTAATCCTATAGATTTTAATGAAGCCCAAAGATTCTAAGGATACGGCCTTCGCAACATCTAACAATACTATATTATTTTTCTTAAGGATTCTGCCATTGTATTCAAATTCTCTTAATACTTTTACTAAAACTCTATTATACTCGTCATATGGTGCTTCGACACCCAACAATATATTATAATAATTTTTAACTATTTCACTTATATAATTAAGAAATTTCGAATCGAAAGATAATTCTGATTTTATCCCTTTAAGTGCTTTTATAGTACGTATTAATCCTAACTCATTGATCAATTCTAACGCTTCGTTTAAGATGATATTACATGTTTCTTTTTTATCTGATAGACATTTTTGGAGAAATTCCTTGAAAGGAGCAAGTATTGTTAACATGCTATTGTATGTTATTTCCTGTATTTTCTCTTCGCGTAGTTCTTTAGATAATGTTAACCTTAATTCCTCACTCAACTCTATCTTACCTTTGAATCCTCATTATCTTCCCGATACCTTTTAGTTCCAAGTATACTGCTAATCCTAACTCAAGTGTATGTATTTTATTCTTTTCCAATCGTATATCCCTACCAAGTAATTTGAGATTTTTTAAATCAACGTATGAAATGAACTTTGCTATCCCCTTAAAGGGGGATAGATTATCTAACAATGGTTTAAATTTCGTTAATTTGCCCGGTTGCAGTTCACTAACTATTAGCCCTGTTTTACCATTAAGAGAATAGGGTACCCTTATAAGTCTCTTAGTATCTATGGTTACTTTTTCGTCAACAAATACTCTGGCCGAGTCTATTGCTTCGGTTACTAAGTCTTGCATTTTACTTATAGTTACAGCTAGTGAAGGCTGAGCCTCACCTAACAGATACTTCCTCAATGTTTCCTCTATGTTCTTATTAAGTAATGCTGTAGCGATCCTCCGTCTCCATCCATAATCGTTTACTCTCGGCATTAATGCCAGCCTACGGGATCTTCCCCTGGTTTCGTTTACGAGTTTAAGTGATTCAACATTTAATCCTATTCCTATTATATAGTCTACTATCTCTCTACGTTCATCTGAGCCCATTTGTGCAACTTTGTCGTTAAGATATACATGTAAATGAAATCCTCTATGACCCGAGAAATAGATTTTTATACTATTCTTGTCGAAACCAAAATCTTCAACTAATACATCGAGCAGTAATAATATTTGGTTCAAGCCTTTCATAAGACAACTATCATCTACTATAGATGTTTTTGTCACCTTGGCTCCACAGAAAGGACATATAGTTTCATCACCCATACCACTGTGACCATTGGGACATAGCCATAGTTTTATCTCGTTGCATCCAGGGATATGGTCGGCATCTATATCGAATATTAGATCCGCTCCAAGCCATTTCTTTGATTCCATATCTTTTAGTCCAGGGTTTTCGTATCTAGCCGATGAATAGTAGAGGTGTTTGGGTGTGTTTCTTTCTATGAATGCTAGCAAGTCGTCTCTTTTTTGGAAACTCAAATGTCTTATGTATGTGGACGAATTAAATGGCTGAATTGCGAACTCTCGTAAAACAAAGTCTTCAGGTAGAATAAGATTTGCTTTACGATAATATTCTTTAAACAGTTCTATGATTAATTTGTTACTCGACTCTTGGTGCAACATAGAATCTCAGCCTAGCACCCTGAGGCATTTCAAACTCTACTTTGCATGGCATATCGGTAGCGAATGCGAGTGTTACTGTGTCTGCAGCTTTTGACGCACTAGCCATATCTACGAAATAGTCTAAACTATAACCAGCTCTTGATTCCTCCTCTACATTTAGGTCTAAGAGACTCCCTCTTTCCATATCCATTAGTATTTCTGCCTCAGCTATATCACCTTTTGCTATTATTTTTAACGATTCTTGTGTAGCTTCGAAAACAATGTCTTTGCCTACTGGTTCTAGATCTTTTACTATATCGTTAAAGGTATCACTTAGCATTCTAGCTTGGGCTTTGAATTTCAGTTTAGCCTCTATATCTGGCAACTCTTCCGCCGTTAATGATAACTGAGGTAGTATGAATTTTCTAGTACTCTTACCTATGAACGCTATTGTAAACTTTGAACCACTTGTTGATAACTCTAGTTGATCGTCTTTTACTGCTCGTCTCATTATCTTCGTAATATCCTCGAAATTTACTCCTATTTGTTCTTCTTTTTCAACTTCAAATATATCAAAAGCTGTGGCTGGTACGTGAAAGTCTATTAGAACTACATGTGAAGGATCCATAGCCTTTAGCCGTAGACCTTCCTGGTTTACAACGAATACTCCCTCCTCTATTACCTTCCCTATAGCTGTTAGCGTATATCTCCATACACGAGCATCAAAGAATAGGAGCTTCAAGTGCTCTCACCTCTCTTATCTTCCTTTCTAATATTCTATGGAGTACCCTTAAATTCTTGTTGTGCTCTTACGGCGACTATGAATGAATAAGTATTTTGTATTCTTCTTAATGCGCGCTCTATGTATTTCTTAGATGAAACATGTGGGGGTGTTCTAAAATACGCCTCAAGTAAATCATTTAGGGTACGTTGTAGTACCCTTATTATTAGATCTTCTTTATCCACTATTATTTCATGCATATTCTCTCCATACATGACCGCATCTTGTACACTTAAAGAATCTTGTGGGCGGTTCATCTGCTCTACGAGTCTGTACAAGCCAATAATATGCTTCGTGATTACCACATTTGGGGCACGTAACATCACGTGTTATGGGAAGAACTTTTGGTTGCTTGGATTCGTCTATTACTATTATTTTTTCCTTCTCAGTATGTTCTATTTTTGTTGTTAGCTTATACCCGCTAATCTTATTATTTGATTTAGAAGCTGACGGATCTATAATGTAGCCACATTTAGTACACACCAGTATTGTTTTACCATTCCTCTTTTTTGGTACCATTAGACCTCCGCATTTAGGACAGAACATTACCATTATCCTTCCACCTTCACCTATAGCCTATGAGCCTAATGTTTTAGTAGACTAGCAATCCTATTCTGTTAGAGGGCTTAATTTGTTTTACACATATTCTTTCTTAAACTTATCAGTTTTTCCGTAAACTTAAAGGTTAGCTTAACGTATCCTTCATAAAGTAGTTTTTTAATGTGGTTATCCACTAGATCACTCTCACTAATTAAAGATACATTTGCCTTTGAAGTTAAAAGATAGGCTATTCTTTCAGAATCTTGTGTAAGAGGAACAATAAAGGATACTTGCTTAAACATTTTTTCAGAGAGTATTTTTGTTATTATCTCGTTATCGGAACCCTCTGCTACTATTATCCCATCTAATGACAATAGACCTCGAGTAACAACTATGACACAAAGATTTTCCTCGTTATATTTAGATAAAAGTAATAATCCTATTCTCGATTCTTTTTTAGGCCTTCTTACCTTCATAGCTACTAAAAGCCTTATTGAATTCGTCTCTAAATTGCTTTGAGAGAGATTTTATTTCATAAAGCGTTTCTTTTAAGACCTCAATAGCACTCCTACTACCATCAGTCATTAATGTTATAATAAGCCTCGGGATTAACGGATGCTCTATTCTGTATGCAACATATGTTACACCAGGTTTATTTTCAGCGAGTTTTACGATTAGATTCCCTATCGTGTGATCTTCATCATGCACTACTAGTTCTAGCTCGGTATTTTCAAGCTTTTTTACTTCAATCTTCCCCATACTCTAAACCCTCTACCCCCTATCCCTATCCTTAGTATTTATATATTGCCTTAAAATCGTTGATACTGCTTGATTAAAATTGGTCTTCGCCTTATACTTATCTTCTTCCACTTCCTCTAAGATGTTCCACTCCCTAAGATAACTTATTGCTTCGTCTATGGTTGTATCAAACAATATAGACGTTATAACTATTATTTTCTTCGCTATTTTACCTATTACCCGATATTTCAATTCCTGTATTCTATCTGCTATTGCCTCGGCTAAACGGAAGACTTCCTCTTTACTAGCATTAGTTCGAATAGTATCATCTTCTATTTTTGCCTTATAACCCTTTATTGTTAGAAGTGTCGTTAGGATATCTGGGGGAAATGTCTTATGTATGTTCATTACGATGTATTTTACCGGCAAGTTCGTTAATCCTTCCTTATCTCTAGTGTACGTACTCATAAGTAGCTGCTTATACATCTTTATCATAGACCATACGTAATTTATGTCGCTTTTCAAACCAGTTATATTGATCTCTATTTTGTTATTCCTCACCCTATAATACATGTTATATGATGGTAAGTTTTCAAGTAACATACTTAGTAGTTCGCGGCAAAATTCTTCAGACGGGCAGTTTACTACAAATTTTCTTGTAACGGGCATTTATACACCTAATACTTATCTATTTCTAATCATATAGTTTGATGCTAGTTTCCGTTTCTCTACATTTCCACATCTAGGACATATAAGTGTTGAAGAATCTTTTCTAACAAGGAGTTCACCGCACTTTGAGCATGCTGCTGCAACTACTCCAAGAGTGGGGTGTTTAGTTGATAGCTGGAGCGGTGGTATTCTATGGGATAGTATTTTTGCTATTATTATGTCTCCAGGCTTGAATGCTTCTTCGAGATTCTTTATGTATACGTGACTTGCTTGCGATAAATGTACAACACCACTATATTTCCCGGAAAACAATTTACCGTCTTTATCTGCTATTACATCCACAAAAGCTATATCTTCTTTTACGGTATTCACTATTGCAAGAACTATCATGCCAGTTTTAGGTACAAAGGGTTTGCCGTGTGGGTGAATTACTGATATTTTTCTTAAAATATTATCTATGGTCACATAACCTACTTTAGCTGATCGTATATCGCCATTGCTAGTATAGGTGCCTTCGCCAGGGAAGAATTCTTCTATTACTGCTATCTTATCTGCTGGAAGTACCAGTTCTTTCTTAACGCTCATTAATCTTCACCGGGAGATACTATCTCTCTGCTTCTTCTGAATCTCCAGTAATCAACCTTAATATAATATATCCTTCTTCTATGTGCTTCGTGTAGTTGTCTAATCGGATAATTGTATGTCCTAATTATCTCACTTACGAATCCTCTCCTTTCCGCAAAACTCCTTATGAAGAATCTGTTTTTATCATTATGTATGTGTAGACTATAAACTGTTTCAGCAATATTAAACGCCTTTTCTAGGAAAATTATATCGCTAGTTTTAGATCTTAGCCCAAAAGGCGGATTCATAATGACTGTATTAGCTCTCCTAATGGGAAGTTTTCTTACATCGCCTAGAACTATATCATATAATAGCGAGTAGTTTTTTGTTAACCCTAGCCTCTCTGCATTCTTAATTAACATTTCTAGAACATCTGGGTCTATATCAATGCCTATAGCCATTGAAGCACCAAGAATTAAAGAACCATATATGAGACGCCCCGTCCCACAGCCTAGATCGGCTACTACTTTATCCTTAATATCTCCCCTAAGAAAGGCTTCCCATAACATGTCGGCTGCAATAGTTGCTGGTGTTATGTATTGCTCTAGATTCAGCTTAGGTCTCCTAGGCTCCATTACTTCCTGTAATAAAAACTCTAGATCTCTTTTCAACAAATTGATTTCTCACCAAGGGAAAAGATAACGTGATAAATCTCCATCCAAGATCATTAATGTTTCACCAGGTGTTAGAACAGGTTTCTCAAAGTCGTATAGATCGTCTATTGGTAGACGTGGACACGAAACCACGGTGTATGCAACGATTTCTGGTATATCTATGTTTCTAAGAGTATTCTTATTTAGCTCGTCTGCTATGAAGACATATGTTTTTATGTTTCTATGTTTTGCTTTTTTAATTATAATATCTACAAG
>CAZWTS010000239.1:0-4521 GCA_964637085.1 uncultured Desulfurococcales archaeon
ACTACCCTATGATACTAATCTAGTAGGACAAAACCTAACAATAATAACATACTTCTACGACTCAACAGGAACACTAACCGAAGGACCAGTAGCACAAACAGGAATAATAGTAAACTCAGCAACAGCCCCAATACCAGAACCAACACTAACACCAATAATACTAGCAGTAGTATTACTAGCACTCCTAGTATTCTGGTATAAGAGGAGGTAATTCTTTTTAACAATTAATTGTTTTTTATCTCGAGTTTCTGTATTTCTACAACAAATATCTGCATAAAGTTATCTAAGCATATATACGCTTTCTATTTTAGGGGTGCCTGGAAATAGTGAAGATAGTTCTAGCCTCTACAAGTCCGCGTAGGAGAATGCTATTAGAGTCTCTCGGGCTTTCTCCCATTGTAGTCGCTCCAAGAGGAATAGCTGAGAGTATGGAAGGTGATCCAAGATTTATAGTAATGTATAATGCTAGTTTGAAGGCTATAAGCGTCTATAACGAATTTTCTAATGAAGGAGATATGATTGTTATAGGCGCCGACACAATTATAGAGTTGCATGGTCGTATTCTCGGAAAACCAAAAGATGTAGGTGAAGCTAGACGAATGCTTCGGTACCTTTCGGGACGATATCATAGAGTATTAACTGGTCTTGCTGTCTTATCCAACATTACTGGTATTCATCAAAGATTCATAGAACTTGGTGAAGCACTAGTTAAGATTAAAGAATTAGAAGATGATGAGATAGAGTGGTATATCCGTACTGGTGAGCCCTTAGAAGCGGCTGGTGCTTATATGCTCCAGGGGCTTGGTGGGATATTTGTCGAGGAGGTGAAAGGTGATCCTTATACTGTTATAGGGTTACCCTTATCTAAGTTATACTTTATTCTTAGAAGACTCGGGGTAAGGCTTCCTGAAAACCCTCCCGGAAAAGGTGGTCTTGTATGGTCGAAGAAGTAGAGTATAAGGGTGTAAAAATACGTGTTATTGAAGGAGATATAACTGAACTAGAAGTAGATGCTATAGTTAATCCAGCCAATAGCTACATGATTATGGGTGGTGGTGTTGCTGGTGCTATTAAGAGGAAAGGTGGAAAAATAATAGAAGATGAAGCAAGGAAGAAAGCACCAGTACCAGTAGGAGAAGCTATAGCTACAACAGCTGGAAAGCTCAAAGCAAAATATGTTATACATGCTCCAACAATGCCTGAGCCAGCTATGAGAATAGGATTAGAAAACGTTAGAAAAGCAACTAAGGCTGCATTAGTAGTAGCTAATGATATAGGTGTTAAGAGTATAGCGTTTCCAGGAATGGGTACCGGTGTTGGCGGAATACCACACTATGATGCAGCTAAAACAATGCTAGAAGTAATACGCGATCACGTAGACTTTGGTACTAATCTTAAAGAAATAATCCTAGTAGCATGGGGGGAAGAAGCCTATAGAGAATTTATTAGAGCACTAAGAGAAGTCTTCAAATAATCACCCAAGTAATTCACGTGGTTTTCTTTACACCCTTTATACACACAAACCCCTTATCAATTATATTATTTGATGGTTCTTCGGGAAAAGGTCTCTCCCAAGGCTTAAACCCTAATACACCTTTAGACTCAATTACATTAAGGCCAGCAGCTTCCATCATTGATACTACTTCATCTACAGTGTAGAATTTAGCGCGAGAATAGAATACATGTCCTCTCTTAGCTTCTTCAACATATTTTCTACCCCAACTACTATCACGTGGAACAATGCATGCAACTACATCTCCTTCATGCATAGCGACTCTCGAACTCTCTTTCAAAACTCTTCGTGGATCATCAACAAAGCATAATGTAACTATAAGTAGTACTGTTCCAAAAACATTGTCTCTAAATGGTAGACTTTCTCCAACACCTTGAACAACCTCTATACCTCGGGTTACAGCTTTAGACAACATGTTAATCGATGGATCAATACCATATTCAGCTCCTATATTCCAGGCGAAAAAACCTGTTCCAACGCCAACCTCGAGTACAGGATGCTTCCTAACCATTGATCTAACTAGTTTTACCTCGTTTTCAGCGATTACCCTGTGACGATAATACCATTCATCGTAGAGCTCCCATAACCTATTAAATAAGTCAGCAGTACTCATAACACATCATCACTCTATAATTATATTACAGTTAGAATAGGGCTTAAACACTTTTCCATAACCATGTCTTGGGAAAGAATACTCTAATATACCCGGGTTTAATCGTGTTATTTAGAGGTGAAGATACTACAGCAATGACCGTAGAGTTCCAAGTTGATAAATCGTCTAGAAAACCAAGTATTCTCGTAACAGACTACATGGATCTCTACTATATAAAGAGCCTCGATCTAGGAGGTCAGATAAATATTAATGAGGCAATAGATGGAATTGTAGAAGAGTTCTCAAAATTTACTTGGACTATAAGTCTAGCATATTTACCAATACCTTTAGCTCACCGCTATGAGCAAAAAGGCTGGAAAAGAATAGGCGAGGGAGGCATATGGGTAAAACCCTACGCTAAAATAACGGGTGAATTGCCTAAAGACATTGAACGTTATGCTAATTGTCGAGCAATAATAGACTTAGCACTATTTTCAGAAGAATACCTAGAGAGGCAGGAGTATGTAAGACTAGTCCTAGGAGAGGTTATTGTAGAATTAGGGGAAGAGAAGAAGGGACTTGAAAAACTAGCGAGTATACGTGGGCTCATAGAATTATTTCTGCATAGAAACGGTGTGGCCGTAATAACTGTCTCATTTATGATACATGATTTAAGACTTACTTCAACTGATGTTCTTAAATTAAGATATGTATTAGAAGTAGAGGGTGTGGAAGTAAGGATCCCTAGAAATCCCTATATAACGTGGATTTTATTAAAGAGTGGGAAAATAACAACTTCTCCCGCAGGTAAACGTAGTGAGACAGAAGTCCTAAAGACTAAAATGAAGATATGGGAAGTAATAGACGTTTACTCTACATATATAAAATATATTATATTGAGGATGAAGGGTTATAGTCCACGAAACCTTATGGAACTAGAATCCATGCTCCGCAATCCCTGGGACACCATGTACACCGTTCTATTTACCGAAGTCCTCAAAGGCGGTAGGAGAATAGTGGAACTACTAAGAGACTACTCACTACAAATATATGCAATGCTACACGGTACTAGACGCATAGCCTCTACCGAAGCTATTAGGAGAACTATTAGAAAATCCTTCTACTATATACCAGCACAAAACATAGGAGAAACACTAACTAAACCCGTTAGCCGCGTCAATATTAGCCGTGTAACAATAGTAATAACAGATACAAACACCCACATAGTAGCGATATCTAGAAAATATCTCGGACCATCAGATATAGGATTAAGACTTAGACTAAGACACCTCGTAGTATTAGAATTAATAAACCATGCAAAACAATCACTTAGAGTATTCGAGTACCAGTTCATACACCGCAGATTGAGGGGGCTCGACGAACTCGTTAAACTAAGAGAAGAATACAGCCACGTAATAGACCTAGTAGAAAACCATTACTTTATTGTAGACCGTGATATGAAAGAATTCTTTACACATGCTGTAAAAGCATTAGAAATAAATAGGCTCATAGTAAGCGTTGAACGAAAACTAGAATCACTAAACTATATAATAATGACACGCTATCAAGATAAGATAAATAAAATGCAAGTACTCTTATCAGTTCTCTTCGGTATATTTGGTGTTCCATTCTTCATATTCTCATATGTACAATGGTATTTTGACTATGTTGCAACGGGGGCCTCAAAGAGCTTTATACCAGTAACAATATTCACGATGATGCCGACGATTATTATACTACTCACGACATTACACCTATATTATAAGTGGCAAAAGGAAATATTTGAGTAGAATAAATTTTTATATGTAGAATGAAACAAAAGGTTCATAGAATTGTTCTGGAAGAATACTCTAGTTTTTATAGTGGGACGGGCTACCCCAATTAGTAAGAGCTAATATAAATAGTTGATATAAATGACCATAACAGTAGAGGTAAAACTAGATTATCACGACATTGAATTATTAAACACGGTATTATCTTCTAAGCCACTGGCTAGCATATCAGCTCTCTCTAGAACAATTGATAAATCCAAGATCTCAGTCTCAAAGAGATTGAGAAAATTAGAGAAGAAGGGGTTTAAATTCACAGTAGATATAGACTATTGGTCTATAGGGCTAAAGATAGGTATTGCTGTTCTCCAAGGATACCATAGTATTAAGGATATTAACACAAGATTCCTACACTCTGTAACAAGACTTATTCCTAACGCTACACTAGTATCATACTATAAACCAGTAATCAGAGGTAGAGAACTAGAGCAAGAAAAACAAGGAGACTACGAAGACTACATAGAAGCTGATGAGGTTTATGGTAGTAGACCCGACTTTGATGAATACTACGATATCGCTACTTCAAGGATTATATTAAATAAAAACGATGTACTCGATAGAATACTTAGAACGATAAATAATTCAAG
>CAZWTS010000240.1:0-5205 GCA_964637085.1 uncultured Desulfurococcales archaeon
TTCTTTTTCATTATCAAATTCTAGTTTTTGGATGCTGTACTTATTATCGAGAAACTCTATGTATCTCTGTGTTTCACATAGCGGTTGTCCTCGTAAACTTAATACGTATACTTTTTTATTCGCGGAAACCATTCGTATCACTTAGATTATATTAGTAGGCACTACTCAATTATTAACTTTAACTTTACTTAGTAGTGTTTAACATAAAGGCTATAATAACCACCTCGTTACGATGTAAATAGTTCTAATGTATCATCGTTTAAATGATATATTGTAGGTTAGGGAACGGTATTACTAAATACTATGGTAGCGTAATTGTAAGGGGCTTCTCTAAGGGCTTTAAGAGTTATTGGGGGAGTTAAGTGTCAGTAATAGATAGTGACTGGTCATGGCTAAGGGATTTATACTTCGAAGCACGTAGGCGATGGATAGATGTAGAAATAGATAAAATCAAGGTTCGTAGATCGAAAGTAGAAGTATATATGAGAATTAGGGAAGAAAAAGTAAAAATAATAATATATAGGGATGGTAGAATATGGGTTGCTTCGAGGCTAAAGGGATTAAATATAGCTTTAAAAAACATTGTAACACGTATACTTGAGAAAAAGAGGAAAAGACAGGAATAAAAACTCTCGGAACACGTTAGGCTACAAGTAGTTATTAAAGGAGATGGTAGAATGGGTGTTAGAAGCCCTAGAAACCCCTATAGGAAGAAGATAAACGTTCTCGTAGACTTGTGGACAAAAATCATAGAATATTATGCTGAAGGCGGTGTTAAAAGAAAGGAAATAGAAGAAATGCTAAGAAAATATTATGAGGAGAAACGCATTGTTCCATTTAAGGGTAAAGCAACACCTGACGATTTATATGATAAAGAATTAACAAGCCTCTACATTGTGGGTAAATACGGTTTGGGCCTAGATAAAGAATACCGCGAAATATTTGATGAGGTCTTTTACCACGAAGAGACATATGAGAGAATAATAGAGGTACTATTAAGGGGTGAGCAGGGAGCAAGAGAACTAGTATTAAATCTACTAGGAGGATCTCTGGAACCAAATACTTTGGCAAGGATACTACGCGTAATGTTCACAATGGTTATTCTAGGTTTTAGGAAGGAAGAAGAATTTTATAGGCTGCTTAGGGTTATTGCTGATTATTTTCCCGAACATAGGGATACCCTGCGGAAATATACAAGGTTCTATATAGCATTCCGTGTAGCAGAAGCAATAGCTAAAGGTCAAGTTAAAAACAAGGTAGCTAAGGAGGCATTAAAGCAATCACTAGCATTAAGAATAGGATTCGAAAAATCGATTCCAGACGATAAGTATATTTATAGTATTGCGCGGGAAGTGTTCAAAATTCCCGTAAAGATCTTAAAGAACGTGTTGAACGTTGAGGAGTCGGGGTAAATAATTTTGTTCGTGATAAACCAACTAGTTTATAAATAGGAGCTTAATAGATTCTACACGGTCAGCCCAGTAGAACATATACAAAATATTTAGAGGTGACTACGTATACTCTACCGTTTATCATATACCCAACGTGAAGTACTTTTCGCACTTATAAAACTATATAGTAAACACGGACGAATGATTAAGAGCCGCGATATAGCTGAAATGGTTGGAAAAGATGAGGGAACAGTAAGAAATATAATAGCCAGTCTTAAAGCGATGGGATTTATTGAGAGCAAAACTGGTCCCCGCGGAGGATATATGCCGACACTCAAAGCCTTCGAATATATCAGGATGCCAATATACGCTCATACTTATGAGGCTATAAGAGTTACGAAAGACGGAAATGAATTAGATATAGGAATACTGGGAATAGAGCTCCTAGATATAACGAGCCCCATGGGGAATAGAGCTGTCTTAAAAGTAGCTGGAGATTTAGGATTAATTAAACCCGGAGATAATATCACTTTAGGACCAACTCCATCTAATAGACTTGTTATAGAAGGTAAGGTATTATTCGTAGATGAGCTAAGAAAAGAAATAGTAATCGACATAAACCGTATAGTAAGTATTCCTCGCGAACCAGTAATAAATATCGCGTCGAGAAACCTTGTAACAGTACCATCTAAATCAACCATTAGAGAGGTTGCAAGAGTATTATTTGAACATGGTATACGTGGCGCACCAGTTTTAGACGACAATGGTAACGTAATAGGTCTTATAACAACAGCGGACATAGCAAGAGCTGTAACAGAGAACAACATAGGTGCAAATGTACAGGAATATATGAGGAAGGAAGTGGTAAAAATAAGAGATAACGAAGACGTGTTAGATGCAATAAAGTTAATGATAGACAAGGGTATAGGTAGACTCCTAGTAATAAACTCGTCTGGAAAACCAGTCGGCATAATAACACGAACCGATATTTTAAGAAGAATAGCTGGCTTAGAGAAAATAATATAAAAACGGGATTGTGATGAATACTCCCCAACTAGACAAACGGATGACGACAATTCCTTTAGCTGAGAGCATACTATAATTTTATAGAATCAAATATAATCCTTATATAGTGCCCCGAATTGTAGTAGGGAAGGGGTACTAGTATGGTGAAAAGTATTGCGATAGAAAAAGTAGAAAAGAAATATATCGTAAGAAAAGGTGAGGACACATTCTATGTAGAGCTTGCTAGGACACGTGATGGGAAACCCGTTGTTTCAGTATTCAAGGAAATCAGGCATACAATTGTCAAAATGGAGGGTAGAAGAAAGGAGAAGGAAGACTGGGAATACAAATTAGATGATGCTGAAGAAATAGACTATGAGAAACTACCAGAAAATATTAGGAGAGCGTTAAGCAAACTCATCTAACCCTCCACTCATTTCTCCGATAAGAGTTTTACGTGTTGAGATTATCTCCATTACACGCTTATGTAGTAGTTCTAATAGCTTCTTTCTATCCTCCATTAATACTACATCACTGTATCCCTGAGCAACAAGGTTATGTGCAAAGGGGCTTGGAATACTGTTTGGTCCTATGACTTTAACTTCGATTGCTCCATCGTGAAGCCATTTCAACACTTTCTTAGCTGCATGAATATTCATGTAGTCCTCAAGTATTTCCCTGAAAGTCTCCTTGAGCACAGGGAAATCTGGGACGCTCTCTATTATTCTAAGTAGTGTTTGTGCATTTACTTGTCTCCTATAGAGACTTGTTTCAACTCCTTTATATCTTCTAAGAATCATAAACGATCGTTCTGCACAGTGTCTAAAGCGTCGTTTTAATAGTTCCGTATATCTAAGTACACGTTTTAATATTTCTTCAATGTTATCTTCATGTAGACTGTATACAAGCTCTATTACATCTATATCTGGGTCGTCATGAGGTAATGTGAGCATGAAACCATTATCGGAAATAGTTATTCTAACATTGCTATGAGTTCTCTGGGATAATATGTATGCGTATGCACGAGATAATGCATTATTTGTTCTCCTGCCGTATAGGGTGTGAAATATTATATTAAATGTGTCGTTTTCTTTCCAGAGCTCTATGAGTAATGTTTTATCTGAGGGGACTATTCCGTCTGTAAATAGTATTTGTTCAACGAAATAATCGTATATTGCTTCAGCGGCATGGTTCTCTAATAAATATTCTTTTATTAACCATTCAATTACTTTAGTTCTTGGATGCTCAGTTATCATTTCAGAGACTATTCTTCTAAACTTAGCAACTTCTAATGCCGAATCGAATGCGAGAGGAAGCATTTCGGAGAACCAGCTAGGAACAGTAGGTCTTATACCTTCAACTCTTCTAACATATATCCTATTAACGTCGCCTCTAACGTACTCGTAGGTGCGTCCTCCGAGAACAAAGATATCTCCTGGCGTGAGGATTTGTGCGAATTCTTCCTCTAGGTCGCCAACATATCGTTTATCATCTATAGTAAATACTCTTATTTTTGCCTCATCGGGAATAGTCCCCGTATTCAAATAGTATATCATTCGTGATCCCCGTCTTCTCCCAAAAATCCCCTCTTCTTCATCGAACCATATTTTAGCATAGACTCTCGCGTCTTCGAAGAGTTCACGGTACTTTCCAGATAAGTATCTAATAACATTTATGAAATCGCCCCACTCTAGTGTATGAAAAGTATAACTTCTCTTAACAAGACGATATGCTTCTTCCACCTGCCATTTCCTTTCAAGAGCCATACCCACTATATGTTGTGCTAACACGTCTAGGGGGTTTCTCGGAATTCTTATATGATCTATTTTCCTCTGAAGTGCTGCTTTCACGAGAACGGTGTTCTCTACTAAATCGTCTCTATCAACTACTATTACTCTCCCTTTACTAACTTGTCGTATATGGTGTCCACTTCTACCTACGCGTTGGAGAAGTCGTGAAACACTCTTAGGACTACTAAGTAAGACTACAAGGTCTATCCATCCGATGTCAATGCCTAATTCGAGGCTAGTGGAAGATACGACAACCCTTAATTCTCCACGCTTAAGTTTTTCCTCAACGCTAAGTCTTATGTCCCTACTTAGACTACTATGGTGAGCTTCTATTTCATCTGCATCTAGAATTCCTTCTCTTTCGAAGATTTTACGTAACTTATAGACTACTCTTTCAGTAGCGCTCCTAGTGTTTGTAAATACGAGTGTTGTGCGATGTTTTCTTATTAAATCTACGAGTACATGATATATTGCTTCGTTTACTTCGTCTGCTGGAGTGTGTATTAGATCCTTTACTGGACATAGAACCCTTATATCCATGGGCTTTGTGAACCGTGCATCTACAATCCTGCAGGAACGTGGTTCACCCTTATCATTGAATCCTACAAGGAATTTTGCTACTTCTTCTAAAGGAGCTATTGTCGCACTTAAACCTATTCTAATTAATGGTTTTTCTACGAGGTTTTCTAACCGTTCAATACTAAGGCTTAAATGACTACCACGTTTACTACTAGCTATTTCATGGATTTCATCTATTACTATCCATTTTACTCTTCTAAGTCTCTCTCTAAACTTTGGTGCAACGAGAATAATTGATAGGGACTCTGGTGTTGTTATCAATATATGTGGCGGATTTCTAAGCATTCTTTGCTTCTCAGACGGACTTGTGTCACTTGTTCTAACAGCTACTTTGATCTCAGGTATTTTGTATCCCATCCTTTCGGCTTCATTACTTATACCTTGGATTGGTTCTAGAAGATTCCTATGCATATCGTTATTTAATGCTCTAAGAGGCGAAA
>CAZWTS010000241.1:0-3624 GCA_964637085.1 uncultured Desulfurococcales archaeon
TTTAGCCAGTATTATATACTTATTATAGAACTAGTTAAATAAAAGAAGATGGTGTTTAGAAGTTTGAAAGCCCCACTTATACCTGTTTTAACAAAGGCTTTACTGGTTTTTACAGTATTTTTAAATGTCCTTGCTGTACTACTATATAGCCGTGTCTCGATCATTTATGCTTTGTCAGAGTCTTTGCTCATTATGCTTATAGTTGTTTTTTCAGAGCGTAGAGGCTTCATTATAATGATTACCAAGAGAATAGGTATTGATCTAGTAGGTTTCTTGTTACCCCTGGTTTTCTCGTTAGAGGTTCTCATTAGAAATCTTAGTTTGTTTAAGAGTGTTTTGTCTGATTTCCTCATAGCTCTTCTTCTTACTATTCTTGTTAATTATCTCAACTCTATGAGAAGCCCTATGCATGGCGTTATTCTCTTGGACTTAATAGTTCCTCTTCTCTTCACTAGTGGTGTTGTATCAGTTATTGTTTTGAGAAATAGTTTTCCACTTGTTTACTCATTCATATTTGGTTTAGTAATTGGGTGTTTTTCATCAATTATTGGGCTAGATGTTCTTAATATTAAACTCATTGAAGGCAAAGTCTATGTTTTGGGTGGGAATAAGTTATTTGACGCTGTTTTCTTAGAAACCTTTCTCTCGCCTAGTATATCGTTTGCTTTTTCTCTCTTAGCTCATAGTGTATTATAGAATAGTGTTCAGTGTGAGAGCTCGTCTTCACAGCCCCGATATGGCTCTGATGGTTTGCTATTCATCATCGCTTTATCTTATCTATTAAGTGTTTTATAATATGTATTGCTGGATCCACTCCTGTTGCTTGCTTTAATCCTTTCCATTGTGGGAAAGCATTTACTTCTATCACATAGTATTCCCCATTTTCTCCGCTATGAATTATGTCTACTCCTGCATAGTCTAGATTCAGTATTTTAGCGGATTTTATGCTGAGTTCTTCGATTTCTGGGTATTTCTTTATGTCGAGGTTTTCGCCTATGGCTCCTTGTGCTATATTTGTTTTCCAATGAGTACTCTTCCTCTTCATGGCTCCAATTACTTGGTCACCTACTACGAATACTCTTATATCGTATCCGGGTTTCTCAATATAGGATTGGAGATAGCTTGGTATGTTTATGTTGATTAAGCTACGTGTTATGTGAAACGCTATTTCCGGGTCATTTATAAGTGTTGATCCTAGTCCCAGGCTCCCCATTAGTGGTTTAAAGACTGCTTTCCTGTGTTCTTCCAAGAATCTTTTTGCTGAAAAAGGGTTTTCTGTTATCATTGTTGATGGTACTGGTATTCCGTGTCTTACTAGTCTTAGAAGGCTTCTCCATTTATCTCTGGTATAAGTTATGCTTTCTGGCGGATTTATTACGGGCATTGATTGTGCTAGGGCTTCGAGAACCCCTATTCTCTTCATGAACAAGTCTATTCCTAGCTTTAAGCCTAAACCCCTAACTACTGCTCCATCTCCAGTTATTTCTTCTGTATGGTGTTTTACCGTGACTTTTCCATTATTTATTATTGAGTCTAGTTCTCCTATTTTCAAGTACTCGTATCTAAGCCCTAGAGTATTACATGCTTTTATTAACTCGTTTACGCTCCAGGGAGGATTTGTTCTATAGTGTATGAGGAGTATTTTCATTTCTTATCATCATGTCCTGGTATGAGTTATTTGTAAAGCCTGCTAATAAGGTATAATAGCACTAGTATTGATGCTGAAAGGGTTGAAGCATAAAGTACTGCTGCAAACGATTTGTAACCATTTAAGGCTATCCCTATTATTAGCCCTGCTATGATCGAGATAGTTGTAAGGGTTGTTACTGCTAGTACTTCTTTGGGGCTATGATGGATTCTTGAGTAATAAGCTAGGTATCCTAGGAGTATTGCTACTACTATTGTTCCGTATATTATGCTTGTTTGTGTAAAATCATATACTATGTATGCTACGGACATTGTTAGGAGAAATAGTATTATTCCCAAAGCTTTTGCCGAATAAAGTATTTTCTCCATAGGCAACAGCGTCACCTATATAATGCTATTGATTCATAATTACTGCTTCTTTATTTTAGCTTTTGCTATGGATCAGATACATTGCTAGAATCGCTATGTAGAGCTGGGCTTCAAGAGGATCTGTATTCATAATTATATCGTTTAACTGTATGTTCATCATCTTGTATTTGAATAATAGTTCTCTTATGAAATATTCTTCAACGCTTGTTCCTAGCAATAATATAGTGCAAGGACCGATTACTTCTTCCGGCTTCTCGTAATGTGATCTAATACTGAGTCTCCTAAGTGTTTCTACGAAATAAGTTGCTGAGGGTTCCAGCATCTTACTAGATGTTACAATAACTTCGTTCTTATTAATCACGTTTTCTAGTTTCTTTAAATATATTCTTACAAGCTCATCTACTATTGGTGTGAATCCTTCTTGTGAATGTTTGTATAATCTTTCTCCCCGTCTCCCCATCCTTTTCTTATAGTGTTTTGATGCTGCATGATAAGCTGCCATGGCCATTAGTAAGGAGGCTTCTAGCTCATCATTAGTGCTTATGTATACTGGGCTATACTTTGAAAGCATGTCCAGTATATGTGGTTGTGCTGGTTTTGGCGAGATGAACAGTATCTTATTGCCTGTAAGCTGAGATGCTTGTAGAAGATTTATCGTAGTGCTTGAGACAGGATTTGTTGTGAAGAACACGAGTTTGCCAGGATTCCTATAAACAACTGTATAGTACGAGATCGTGTTCGCTTCGTTGAAGACTACTCGTGTCTCTTGATCCATAACTATTGTGAACCAGTAAAGAATAGATGCTGGCAGGTATCCTTGTCTATGATAAGTAATTATGATGTCGTTTTCTTTTTCTTGGAGGAAAAGAAGTATTTTTTCAGATAGTTTTCTTGACTCGTTCTCCAGGTTCCTGATCTTTTTCACATATGATTCTATATTAGTGCTGTCTCTAAGCTTTTGCAACAACTACATAGCTCCTCCTCGGGCTTATCCGGTATTTTCTCGATAATTCTTGGCAGTAGTTTTTTAGCTTTTTCCACGTTCTCGTTCATTACTTTAATTACTTCTTCTGCTGTTACTGGTTTTTCGGCCCATACATCGTAGTCTGTTATCATGGCTACCGTTGCATAGCATATTTGTGCTTCGCATGCCAGGTTTACTTCTGGTACTAGGGTCATTCCTATGATGTCTGCTTTGAATACTTCTTTCCACACTCTGCTCTCTGCTCTTGTTGAGAATCTTGGTCCTTCTATACATATATATGTTCCTTTGTCATGTATTATTATCTCTGGAACTTCTTTGGCTGCTTCTAGTATTATTCTTCTGAGGTGTTCGCAGAAGGGATCGGCCATGCTTATATGTGCTACTACTCCTCCTTCGAAGAACGTCATTGGCCTTATTCCTTTGGTCATGTCTATGAATTGGTCTGGTACTACGAAGTCTCCTGGCTTATAGTCTTCTCTGAGGCTTCCAACTGCCGAGAACGCTATTATCCATTTCACACCTATGCTTTTAAGTGCCCATATGTTTGCTCTATAATTAACTCTATGTGGGGGATACTTGTGCCCTCTACCGTGCCGTGGTAGGAAAGCTATTGTTCTACCACT
>CAZWTS010000242.1:0-2527 GCA_964637085.1 uncultured Desulfurococcales archaeon
GAACTAGGATTAAGAGAACTAACAAATAATACAGTAACTTATGTGAGAAGGGATACTCTCGAAAAAAGAACTGTTAACCTAGAGGAATTTATTGACAATATACAAGAGGTATTCCAGGAATTAGAAGAGGATATGAAGAAACGTGCTAAAGAATATTTTAATAAAAAGTTAAATAGAACCGATAGTATTGAGGAAGCAAGAAAAATAATAGAACAGAGAGGGGGAATAATAGAAGTACCCTGGTGTGGTAGCCTTAAATGCGGATTAAGAATGGAAGAAGAAAGCGGATTAAGAATTCTGGGAACACCACTACTAGATGAAAAAATTAATGTAAAGGACAAGAAATGCCCCATATGTGGTAGACCAGCTAAGAGTATCCTTAGACTAGCTAAAACTTATTAAGCCATACATCGTTTTCTTGCATGCTTAGAGGTAGGTGTAATAATTATGCCGAAGAAGAGAGAAAGTAGAGGAAGACACAAAGGAGATAAAGGCTATGTTGGACATGTTCAATGTGATAACTGTGGTAGGATTGTTCCGAGAGATAAAGCAGTATGCATTACACGAATGTACTCACCAGTAGATCCCCAGCTGGCTCAAGAGCTCGAGAAGAAAGGAGCGATAATAATGAGATATCCAGTTACTAAATGCTACTGCATAAGTTGTGCTATACACTTGGGTATACTTAAAGTAAGACCAGAAGCAGAGAGGAAGAGAAGACCTGCACCAATATGAGAGTATAAGAATATTTCTCGTAGTATCCCCTACAGCTACTACCTCTCCTGATTTCCCTCTCCGAGGTGTAGCTGGGAGTACTGGAAGACTTGACGTAATAGCAAGAAGTCTTGTTTCCGCGTTTAAGACTCAGGATTCTTTTCGCCAGAATGTAATATTTCACGCATTATTACTTGGACCCCCTACACCACCGAAACTACTAATAATTAATGGAAGAAGAATTGAGAAATCACCAGTATCTGAGAGAGAAGCATTATTATTAATCAAAAAAGCGTTAAAAGGCAATGATATCGCTGGTATTAGAGTTGAAGATTGGGGATTTAGGCGCACTATTAGGTATATATCTAGTATCACACATAACATATATTATCTTAGAGAGAATGGTGAGATTTTTGAGAGAATAATAAAACCTTCAAAGTATTATGTGTTTGTACTTGGAAGCCACGTTGACATACCGCAAGAGTATGAGAATATTCTAGACAAATACAAAATACCGCACGTCTCATTAGGTAAAACGAGTTATCTAACTAGTCATTGTATAACAATAGTTCACTGGTTACTAGACGAGCTAGAAAGCTCTCGATATACATGAATTATTCTTTGAATTATTGTTATAATAGATAATATAATTAGTACATATATTATCGGTAATGCAATAGTCATTAAATCGAAATATAATAGTATCATAGATATGAATACAAATATGAGTCTCTCAGCTCTTTCAATAATACCTATACCCTCCATTTTAACATTTAATGCCTCCGCTCTAGCTCTCGTATAGCTTATAATTATCGAGGAGATAAGAAGTATGGATGTAACTAAGCAGCTTACACCTAACATGTATAATGATATTATATACGCTGAATCTTCAATTCTATCAGATGTAGAGTCAAGAAATGCTCCAAATCTAGTCTTTTTACCAGTTATTCTAGCTACCTCTCCGTCAACGGCATCAAGTAATCCGCTTATAATAAAAAACAATAATGCTAGTAGCCCTTGATTATAATAAAATAGTATTGGTATCATTAATGATATGAATAAACCCGTTACCGTTACATGATTAGGACTTGCTCCTATTTTTATGAAAAATAATGCTATAGGTCTAATAATCTTCCTTACAGTTGGCCGTAACTTTGTTAGCAATAATGTTCCTCCTCACAACAAATAGCTTTCATTATCAATGCGTCCTTATCGAGAATAGGGCTTTCACTTATTATGACTCCCTCGACTCCTACCTCCTTTAACCCACGACATACTATTCTGAAATCCGGACCATATTCCTCCTCGCCTAATATATGATGTTCTTTTTCACCACCACTCCCATATTCTATTTTGGAGAAATGCTGATGTAGTGGTTTTAATGCCTTTGGATCCAGGTTCCTTTCAAGCTCATCTATTATCTTTATTACATCATCTACATTTCTGATGTGCATCCCTAGTGCGCGTGCATGAAGATGGGCCCAGTCGACTACGGGCCTACACATGTTGATACTAGTACATATTTCGATTATCTCCTCGATACTACCTATCTGTGTCTTCTTACCAGTAGTCTCTGGGCCTATCCAAACATCTTTTATGCCTATTTGTTTCATTTGTTCCTCAATATTTTTCAATGAATGTATGGCATGTTTTAGCGCACTTCTACGAGACTCGTGGCCTTTATAGTAGCCTACATGGATTACTACTACGTAAGCTCCCATCCAGTAAGCTGCCTTTAATGACTCTATTACTCTCTTAATACTCGCTTTTAATTTAGCTTCATCCCTTGAAGCTAGATTAACATAATATGGAG
>CAZWTS010000243.1:0-3526 GCA_964637085.1 uncultured Desulfurococcales archaeon
TCAACTAGGACATTATCACCTAGGTATACTACAAAGGGGTCATCGCCGACAAAGTCTTTTGTAATATATACCGCGTGGGCAAGTCCATACGGATATCCCTGATATATATAAGTCAAATTCATTCCAAGTCTACTACCATCACCGTAGTACTCGACTACTCTTTCTGGTGCAAGCTCTCCCAAGATTATTGCAACGTCTCTCACACCACTATCTCTTAGATCCTCTAACGCCCATTGACTTACTGGTTTGCCAGCAATACGTATTAATTGCTTGGGACCAGTATGTGTAAGTGGTCTAAGCCTAGTGCCGAAACCTCCATGTAAAAGAACGCCTTTCAACGTCTTTCACAGCCTGGTATAGGTTATCATGTAGCTGTTTATTAATATTCTTATTATATTAATCATTATGAAAAACAATGTTTTTATGATAGCCCCCTACACCGTTTTTACAAGAAGTACGGGAGTTTATTTATTGGTAGGATATTCCTCCTAAGGGCAACGGTACACGCGAAATAGTGCAGTATTCCACTAGCAGTATATGGTGTAATGGATTTGGAGAGTACTGAGACAACACCTAGGGGACTGGAGAAAGTATTTAGCAGTAGCCTATGGGTTTACCTGGCAAACATGGCTAATGCCGTTACAGGATTCGTATACTGGCTTCTCATATCAAAGATAGCCGATCCGAGTGTTGTAGGCCTCGTCAGCGCTACCATAGGTTTAGCGGGTGTCTTATCGAGTTTACTTAATTTGGGGATGAGTACTGGTCTCATTCGGTTACTCGGAGAGTACGTGAAAAGAGATCTAGATAGGAGCAGGAAGTATTTTTGGTCGGTCTTCTTGTTCTATGAAAGTATGGCTATATTAACATTTCTATTATTTACAATACTATATATAAACGGTATAGGTTTTGCTGAATATACACCGCTCATGATAGTGCTCGCATCTGTATATGTTCTAATGAACCTTACACCTATATTCATGGCTGTCTTCATAGCATCGCTAAGGACATTCATTTATTTCATTTCAATACTAGCAGGTAATATAATAAGAATTATAGCTGGCATCCTCTTAGTTTTCTTAGGCTGGGGGTGGATAGGAGCATTAATAGGATTTTATGCAATGCTACTAGTAATAGATTTTATGGGTATAATATTTTCAGCTAAACTCTTTGGTGTTAAACCGTTCTTTTCTAGGAGAATTATAGGTCATGTAATAAAGGTCAGTATCCCCAGCTGGCTACCTAATACAATCCTAATTCTAGGCCAACAATTTGCTGTAATAGTATTGTATGCTAGCACTGGGGCTCTAAGTACAGGTAAATTCTACATAGCCTTAATGATATCCAATTTTGTTTCTGGTTTAGCATTAAGTATTCAAGTATCACTTCTAGGTTATATAAGCCGTTTAGACGATGGTAGAAAAAGGATTGCATGGAATAGTTTTAGAATAGGTTTCCTATTAACATTAATACTAATTATACCGCTATCATTGTATTCTAGAGAAGTTCTCAGCATACTTGGGAGCGAATATGAGAGTGCATGGGTAGATTTAATAATATTATCAATAGCATCGCTTCTAATGACTTTTGGTATTGTGATAAGAAACTTATCCTACGCGTATGATATGTATGGGAATGTACTAATTATAGGTCTTGCAGCAAGTATACCAAGACTATCATTATATATGCTTTTAACACCAGTTTATGGAAGTATAGGAACATCTATAGCCTATCTTAGTGGTGGCGTTGGGGGAGTCATAGGAGGATATTTTATTGGTAAAAGAATAGGGTTTTCGTTTGATTGGAAAATTATTGCTAAAAGTATTATAGCAACACTAACTCCGAGTTCATTAATATATGTAATTATACTGTACCTAAAAGTTATACCGTGGTACATAGGATTCGTATTATCACTACTACTAGAAGTATACTTGTTAATTAAGGCGGGATTGCTTACGAGGGATGACCTAGTTGTCCTAGGTAGGGTATTGATACCGGAGAAGTATAGGGGAACGGTATCTGATTTGCTACGACATTTGTTAGACCTAATATATAGTTGAGCGTTTAGGATTCTAAGAGGAATACACTATATTAATGAATGTATTATTAAATAATTTTACTTGTTGTACCGCGGATATGTATTCAGAACTATAGTTAAGTTTCACTAGGCAGTTATTAGTAGATGAAACGGTAATGTTTCTCAAAGTCTCTATATAGAGTGTTAGGAAATAGTATTGATCCCTATATATGCTACATTTATGTTCTACTATGAAGTTATACATATGGTATTCCTTATCTGTTACGAAGTATACCTCAGTATTATAACCTAAAAGCCCCAATGGTATTCTATATGTGCTAGCTATTATTGTTATAAGAAATATTCTAGCAACTCGTCTATTGATTTTGGCAATTGCGTATATTAGCACTATGGAGGAGTACATGTATCCCCAAGGTTCAAATCTATCTGGAACAAGACTCTTTGTCGGTAAGTATACAAAAAGTATTATGGATAAAGCATACATAGCTAATCCGAAGATGGGGGCTAAGATTTTTTCCTTTGTTATTTTCTTAAAGAACCAAACTGCTAGCGGAATTAAGTAAACGATAATGTTTAGGGCCGTTAAAATAGCCATGTATCGATACCTAGTTGTGGCTGGGAGAGTCACTCCTCGTATGGCTACTGGTGCTCTTTCCAGTAGGGTTGCAATAAGTAGTAATGGTGTAGTCGTCATGTATAGGTATATCCATTTAACTAATATCAATACACCTATAAAGAACAAGGTATTTCTCACAATATTGTTCCGTAACAGACTACCTCCAAGCCATATGTAGAGATTAATCATGAATAAAAAAGCTAAGAGTGCTGTTAAGTGGTGACTCATAACTACTACTATCCATGAAATTATTATTAATAATAGTTCTTTTCGTCCAAAATTATTGCTTACTATTATCTTAACACTAATATATATTGATAGTAATGCAATAGCGTATGCAATTGCTTCCCTAATATATATACTATGATATACAATGTTGCTTCTAATAATACTTGTAGTCAATGTTATTATTAGAGGTGTTGCTAAAAGTATGGTTTGGGTTTTTTCACTAGTTATTTTCACTACTTCTTTTAGTATTAGATAGGTGAAAAGAATGGATACTGTAAAAAATGCTAATGGTAAATACTTGCCTACATAAATATTATTTAAGCCAGTCTCGTAAGCAAATATTGCCGATAATATATGTAGTACTGGGAACTGTACGATATAGTCTAACATAGGCGGCACTTCAATTGGTAGATGATTACTTCGTTCTATTTCAATGAAGACTATCATTTCTCGATAGGGGTCATGTCCGTAAAATAGGGGTGGTATTATTTTGTTGATTAATGCGTATGCTAACGTTATCACTAAAACTATGTATAGCAGACCCGTCCTTTGCATTCGTCATTACCTTCTCTGATCCCTTATTACTATTGGTTTATACTTCTCCTTTTCTTCCGTACTTAAATCTCTTAGCATGTTACTCTCAT
>CAZWTS010000244.1:0-5205 GCA_964637085.1 uncultured Desulfurococcales archaeon
CTAATACACTATCTACTGGTGCTAGGAGGAATTTACATCCCATAAGCTTTGAAATTATTGGTAGATTTAATATCCCTAAGTACTCCTGCCCTAGTGTACAAGTATTTTCTATTCTTATGGGTACCTTGTACTCATTTGTAAAAGGATTTAATTCAACTACTTTCATTTCTAGTAGCACTCTACTCTTTTATAGTTGATACTGTCTCCTTAAGTTTTCTAAAACCATTCCCTCTAAACTTTACTTTACCGTAGACATTCTTGTCCACTACTTCAACTATGAATCCCTTTGACTCAAGATTTTCTGCAAATTCTTCGCCACGGTTACCAATATTATATATTGATACACTTATTTCTCCCACATCTTTCTCGGGATCCCATTTCCAGTAAACCTTCATTTTATTTTCAACTACCCCTACTACACCCTTAAACTCTACTCTTTCGCCAAGTAAGTTTACTAGCTTCTGATCCCCATTACTTGTAGTAAACCCCTTTGACTCAAGGTATCTTTTTACTTCCTCTTTAACACTTTTACTATTCATATCAGAACACCTTTCCCGAATCCCAGATTGATTACAGATCATTTAGAGGGTTACTAAGACATCATGCACTATACGGAGTTTTAAATAAAACCCTATATAAGCAGTAAGGTAGGTTTCCCGAACCTTTCTATAATCAATTATTATATGTAATGAATGTTTTCAGCCCACGGTAATTACGTCATCTACAGTCTCCGGGGGGCAAGTGTCATCATCAAACATATACTCGCGACCGGGATTTTTATTGTTTCTATTTTATGTAAGGAAGCAAGGCATCTGTGGCTACCTTTCTCTTCATCCACTTGCTATGTGTCTGCAGCGGTCAAGTTCTTCATCTAAACTATACTTTTATTTGTATTAGATGCTTATTTCCCTATATACTTGTTCCTATAGTATACTGCTAGTTTCCTCCATATGTACAGCCATAATAGCGCTATTAATCCGAAAATACTTGTTGAGAGAATAGAGCCTAGGACGGCTGGTTTGACTTGTTCTTCGATAACCGTTAACGCTTTAATGAGTACTCCTAGTAAGCTTACACCTATCCATCCATAGGTTATGAGTAAAAGTGGTAGTTTTATAGCTCGTAGAACCTTAGCA
The DNA here is from genome assembly GCA_964637085.1 of uncultured Desulfurococcales archaeon. GTDB lineage: Archaea > Thermoproteota > Thermoprotei_A > Sulfolobales > WANQ01 > JALWGO01. Next base: position 1,137 of record CAZWTS010000244.1, read on the forward strand.
TAGTCTATGCGGAAGAGGTCTTGGTAGTCAGCTTTGCTACCTCTCTTCACATCCTCTAGAGGTGGGCGACTCATCATCCCAGTCCTTTTTAATAAGATAGATACGCATTTTAACCTATTTATTACTTCTTTTTATACCCCACTAATAACAGTCTTCCAGGTGTAGTGAATGCCCGCCCAGTTAAATGCATTAGAATACTTGCTTTCCTTATATCCCAACCATACCGCTCATTATAGTATTCCGGATCTACTCTAACAGACAATACATCTGCCACATAGAGTCTTACTTCACCTGAATCCACATAGCTCCATACCCGGCACTCTATTATTGCAAGTGCCCCTTTTATTCCGGGAACATTTACTCTTAAGGGGTCTTCTAATTCTAGTCCTAGTTCCCTTATCTTATCCCTATTTCTCCCCGATATTGTTCCAGCTTTCCATACCTTATCGAGTAATCGAGCATCAACAACATTTACTGTAAACTCTTTGTATTCTTCTATTAACTCGTAAGTATATGTTTCCCTCTCCACTGCTATAGCTATTCGGAGAGGCTCCTCACTTACCGGCATAACCCATGATGCCGCCATAATGTTTAATTTCCTACCCAGTTTACCGCTAACTATAAGGTATACGGGTCGAGGATGAAGAGGTTTATAGGTGGGTTCTATTTCTCTAAAAGACACGTCTATCCCCTCTTTATCTCCACTTAGATGCCTGGTATTCTTCTGTAAGAGTTGTACCGTATCCCACATATACTATTTTATCTGGTGAAAGAGCTCTTATAATCTCCGATCTATTTGTTGCCACTATTACTGTTATTCCAGCTCTTCGTGCGAGTTCTCCTAGTTTACGTGCAACGCGTTGAGCTGTTAGACTATCTAGATGTGCTGTGAATTCATCAACTACTAGTAGGTTTGGTTTCTCCGCTAGGAGGCTTGCTAGTTTTGCTCTCTCTTTCTGGCCTGTTGATAACTCGTTGAATCGAGCTCTATAGAATACTGCATCAGATAAGCCGACCATGTTTAATACTTCTACAGCTGTTGTCACATCACCTATTTTTGATGCTACATGTTCTAATAGCGTCTCCCTACCGAATACTGGTTCGTGTTCGCCTGGTAGGAGGTAGGCTATTCTAGTATTCTTGGGTACTCTTACTTCTCCTTCGCTAGGCCTATATTGTTCGTCTTCTATTTTAGCCGACGCCCCTATAATCATTCTTAATAGAGTTGTCTTACCTGCACCAGATGCTCCTACAACTGCTATTATTTCACCGGGTTTTATCTCAATGTTTACGTCCTTCAAAACGTATCGCTCGATTCTACGTCTCTCGACACCAAAGGCTATTAAGACGTTTCTTAGCTCCTCGGGTAGTCTTGCGACATCTAGTTCACTTGAATAAATCTTTGAGAGTTTCTCCAACAATATACTTGATTCTAGTTTATCTACTACGCCGTATCTGCTATGATAGAGTTTTCCTCTATGTTGCCTTGCATATGGGTCTTTTTCTAGGAATTCCTCTATTCTCCTACGTGCTTCACTTGTTAGGGGATACATGAGTACGGGTCTTCCACTACCAGTTTCCCACATGTAGTAGAATCCAGCTTTCTCGAAGAATGGGTTATAGCGTGCCATTTGAGCTATGGTTTCAATAACGTGTTTTTCCTTCTTCATTTCTGGTACTCTTCTCTCTCTAACCCATTTTACTGCTGCTTTAACTGCTAGTACACCTAGCCCGTCTCCACGGTAATCTGGATGTACTACTACGCGTGCGATTCTAGCTGCTGCAGTATTAGCTATTTTTAACGCTTCTCTTGCTACTTCCTCGCCTACTATTGCCCTCGCTAGTCTACGTGACTTGTAGAGGCTTACTAGTTCACGGTACCTAGCTATGATTTCCCTCCTCTTAGATAATGCGAGTGGCCAGAAAGTTGGGTGAAACCATTCTTTAGGGAATACTTTTTCTCTAATCATTTTCTCGATACGGGTTTCTCCGTCTACGATTATCCTCCTACTCATTAATGGTATCGGCGTATCTATTCTAACATAGGCTACTATTCTAGGCTCAAAAGCCCTACGTCCAATAAGCTCTAGAACGAGGAAGCGGCTTGACGGTAAACTACCCCTAATTTCTTGGAGCTTCATGGGTATACCGCATTTAGGGCAAGTGGGCTGTATATTAGACTCCTTGTAAGCACCGCAGCGGGGACATCTCCAAACAGCTACTATCTCCTCCTTCGACGCGTAATGGTATTGCTCTAAACCCACTATATCCATATAATCCTGCTCTGATACTGCCTCACGAGCTACAACCTTGTACTCATACACTACGTCAGCTCTAACAGGATCCCGTCGGGGCAAGTTCATAGTCTCGCGGAAAGGAGGCCAGATCTTTACCTCACTCCCATCCCACAACCTATAGAGCTCATAGTCATCAAACAATAAAACCCTCATACCACCAACGGGTTTAGGATCATCATATAATACGAGCTTAACCCTCTCCCCCGGTTGAAGCCACTGAGCAATACTACCAGTCATTAACAACCCTACAACTTCATGTCCTAGTTTAACTCTAACAACCCCAAACCAACGATACCCCATACGGGGGACATCAACACCAATAATACTCGTATAGCGTACAACACCTTTAACCAAAACCCAACCACCCTCCAATTAAATAGTAATACATAGTAAAAGTATAAAACACCACACCATAAAAACAAACCCATTAAACAAGAAGAAAAAGAAAGGGCCTCAGAGGCCACGGCACTAGTCACCGAAGACCCTTCTTCTCATAAAGCGTCTAAGGCTTCCTCACAGGCCCCCTACACTATCATGAGCTAATACTGCGTCTCTTTTATAAATATGGTGAACCCAGACTACCCGGGAGGACAGGCATGAGCGAAATAGGTGAAATAGAGAAAACCATACTCAAATACATAAGCGAGGGAGAAGGCTTCGTAGACATAATAGTATACGTAAAACCAAACAGTAATCAAACCCAACTAACCGTAGAAGCAGGAGACCTAGTATTCTATACAAGAGAACCAGCAGAAAAAGGAAGAGCAAACGCAAGCCTAATCCACTACCTCTCAAAAATCCTAGGAATACCAATAAGCAAAATAGAAATCATAAGAGGCATAAGAGACCGCCTAAAACGAATCCGCATAAGAGATACAACAACCCGGGAAATCCTCGAAAAAATAGCACAAGCCATAAAACAAACATAAAAAACCCCTTTTTCCCCACAAACCAAACACTACTAACCCCCTCAAACCCAAACTTCACAAGAATCTCTATATTCAATACTCTTTCAATTCCTTTTGAGTTTTGACCGTTTAAGAAAGCCGTATACAACGTCATAGTGAACCAAAACTTTCAATTCTTTTGAAGTTTTTGGTACATGGGGAATCCCGTTGCCTCCATTTTTCTCAAAACACCTTTCAATTCTTTTGGAGTTTTTGGTAGCAGCGGCGATATTCTTGCGGAGAAGGCACTATATGGTGGCGACTACTCTTTCAATTCTTTTGGAGTTTTTGCCCAATTCTTCTTAAGTAAGAGCATAAAACGGAAAGAATCCTTTCAATTCTTTTGGAGTTTTTGTGCACAGTTCTTTGTGTTTGTTTGTTTTCCTAGATATTTGTTGGTTTATGTTTTATTTAAGTATTTCTTAGATGATTCTATATTCTAGTAGTCATGCGCAATCAAAGACTAAAATCATAACCCATGATCAAGACTACATAGTGCTCACAACCATACCCCCGAAGAGAAACATAATGTGGGGGCCGGGAAACTCTACGAAGAGAAACCATAATCTATTATAAGGGAAACACAACTATTTAAAAACTGACTAGTTGAAGTCAAAGACATATATTTATCCCAGCTTTTGCTGGGATTATTTCTTGATGTAATTAGATCAATGAAGGGTTTATATATGAGTATAAAAGGATTTTGGTTATTAGTTGTTGGGTCAGTTCTCACACGGGTCTTCATTTGTTCTGTTCCGAGGTCGTTCATCATTCCCTGGGGTTGGGGGGTTGTGTTATTTTTGTTGTCTTGTTTTTTGGGTTATT
>CAZWTS010000245.1:0-2769 GCA_964637085.1 uncultured Desulfurococcales archaeon
TACTAATCCTTAGAACATTAGGGGCTTCCTTGTACTATAGCCTGATACATGTCTAAGAGGACTTAAATATGGTCTTTAAACTATTATTTTCTTTGGATGAAGACGCTTACAAGGGTTGACCCTTAATCGTTTAATAAAGGGGATGATAGGCGAACCCGCGTCTGATATTTAATCTTTTATGATAGAATAAATTTTCTTGATATGTGGAATGAAACAAAAAGTCCATGAGCCTACCAATTTATGTGGTTGCGTGGTTAAGTAGCTTTCTCGCCAAAAATATACGTGAGAGGAAATACATGTTAGACCTAATATTATCATGGATTGGGAATAGTTTGGGAAAAACCTATACTGCGATAAGTATACTCTTACCAGTCGTAATCACATCCACATGGCTAGTACTCTTCGCACTACAGTATCATTTCATTAGAAGCCATAGTAAACACAAGAGGTAAGACAACTAGATAATTGGTGGAACATCACCCATTTTCTCCCTAATACGTTCCTCCAATACTTTAACCCACCAGGGCTCGCGTATACTACTAATACATCTATCACTAGTATAAGCCTTAATATCAAGTACTGGTGTACCATCAAAAACGTCAAGACCTTTTACTCTTAGAAAACGACCTCTACGTTCAACTAATTCAACAATACTTAAACCAATAGGATTAGGACGGTGGGGAGAATCGGTACAGAAGACACCAACCAACGGCATATCATCTATTCTTATACCAAAACGCTTCAACCGCCGAGGTCTAACCTTCAAAACCCTCCTCTTGTCACCAGTAGACTTGTGTAGGAAAGTTATGAGAATTAAATGGGAAAACCCCTCTATTCCATCCAACCCCTCCTCATATTCTGGGAAAACCTCTACTACTCCCTCAACACCACTCCAAGCCATTCTAACATCATCATCACTTACATCAACGTGTACTACTCCTATAGGCTTTAAGACTATCTCCAAGCCCCCAACCTCTCCCGAGGAACAAGCAAAGAGTATAAGAGCTTAATTAGAATTACCAAAACACATAGGTAAAAAACTCTCTCATCCCCTCCGGAATCTTTCCTCCTTCCTCCCCGGGGGGTCGTAGCCCGCTATTTCATTAAGTTAAAAAAATCATCTCTGATAAGGCTGGCCTGGCGGTGGTTGTTGAGGATACTGAGCATACTGTGCTGGTGGTGCCTGATAGTATTGTCTCATATAGGCTGATTTAGCTAGTACTTCATCTGCATAGATCTCGCTAGAGACTTTTAGAAAGCTTGCAAGCCCTCCCAGTCCTATGAGAGCCGCGCCTATGATGATTAATATAAAACCTCCTATGAGAGCCGTTATTCCCACGGCTTGTTGTTGAGTTGTTGTTAGATATGCTGGCGCTATCCCCGCCATCCCAGCTCCAACGCCGATTAGTATTCCGCCTATTATAGCCCATATTATGGTGAATACTACTATCTTTAATGCTCCCTTAAAAGCCGTACCCCATCCAGTCAAAATTCTTCCTCCTACCGTTATTACACTACTTGAAAACATAGTATAAAAAGCTTAGAGTAGTCAATTAAGTATAATAACAGTGATATCTTTAGTAAAAAATAGTTTTAAATAAAAACAACTTATAAGTGAACGAAAACCAGTAGTAAGAGCATAGAAGACGTAGCGGTGTTTATTGGAGATGATTTTTGGTTCTCCAATAAAACTATATGTTCAAACAAGTAAAGAAGACTATTATTCGGGTGAACCATTAAACTACAACGTTATAGTTGATTTAAAGAAACCTAGAGACATTAAGGAGATAAAAGTACGCCTTGAAGCAAAACTTACTGGTAAAGCTAGGTGCTGGTACCGTGAGCTAGGCAATGAAGACGAAGAATATGTAAGGGAAACATTCTACACCATAGAGCTATTAAGTATTACTAAGTCCATTCCAGTAAATACTAGACTCCCCAAGGGAAGACACTTATTTAATGGGACAATAATCATACCCCCCGATGCACCTCCTACTGGTAGGAGTGGTGTCTTTGACGTAGCCTGGAGTCTAACAGCAACAATACCTGGCTTTTTTAGGAGAATCCAGGATACAAGGAATATACGTGTTTATGGATGGGATAGACCGGGTCCTGAAGCAAGCGTTAATAATAGTTCGGGTAATCTAAGAGTCCACGCTATAATACCGTCATATATTCCTAGAGGAGTTTCCTTTCCCATTAGACTAGATCTAGCAGCCATAAGCGAGCCTTTTCAGTGTAGTAAGATTACTATTAAACTAGTACACGAACTATACGTACGTGTAGAGGATATCGATACATCTGCAGAACAATGCGAGCATATAAGCTACACTAGGGAATACCTAGAGCAGAAAATAGCTGAAAACGTAATGCTAGTACCCGGCCAATACCTAAGATTCCCGCTCACACTAACAATACCACATAGTACGGAGCCATCGTTTAAGAGGGGACTAGCTTTCTCTGAATGGAAGCTGCAGATACATTGTAGTAAGGGTGTATTCAGGGGGGAAGAAACAAGTATAAAGCTCAATGTCATATAATATGGGGAACTAATAGAGAAAAAATCCCTCCCGGAGGGGAAATAATATTTACCATTATTTTTTAGTTCTAGTTATGGCGTAGAACAATAATACTGCTACCATTATTGCCAGTGGTGTTATCCAAGGCTCTGGTACGGGTGCTACAATACCTATTGTTGGTGTTGCAGCAGATATAGTGAATACTTCTCTAGGTATCGGGCCATCAATGGCGTCATTTGTCCTTTGTATA
>CAZWTS010000246.1:0-7105 GCA_964637085.1 uncultured Desulfurococcales archaeon
AATAGGAGTGGAAACGCTACACTACTAGTAGAAACACTCTACAATACACTAGTAGAAGTTAGAAGCCACTTAGATAAAGCCCTATCAAGCCTCGAAGCAAACGATACTATAACAGCATTAGACGAGCTTAAACAAGCACTAGATAAACTAGTAGCGACTCTAGAAGAAAACCAGCAATTAATACGTGGAATACACCACAACATAGACAAACTAAAACACGCATCAAAAGCTATTAGCGAGTCATTGGAAAAAGCATTAAAGAAGATAGCATTAAGGAAAACAGCCGAGCTAATAGTATTCCTAGCAAGACTTAAGGCAAGGCTCTACTGGTTAGAAAAACTCTATGAAAACGGGAATATAACAAGCGAAGAATATGCTAGTGCTCTAAACCACGCTAAAACAATACTTGAAAACATTCTAGACTACCTAGAGAAAGCGCCAACAAAACCCGAGAAAATAATTAATGCAATAGAAGAGTTAATCGACTGGATAAACGAACAGTTAGCAAGCATACAGGGCTAGGGAAAACTATAGTTAAAATACTCTAAAATAATCAAAAATACTTTTTTCCCATATACAATAACCATATTATCCGAGAAGACAAGGGTTAATGGGAATGCTAGCTAAAACCACTATTATAGTACTACTATTGTCGTTGATAACGGTTTCCTGTATACAAGGTGTTATTGCATCTGCGGAACAGTATAGTGTAAGCGTTATAGTGAAAGTATACGTTGATGGCAGCGCTAAAATAACCTATAATGTAACGGTTCGTCAACCACCAGTACAGTTGTCTATACCGCTTCTAGGAGAACCCTTCTATGTTGAAGCTTTCTCCGATAATACTTCTGTACCAGTGGAATACAATAACACGTATGCGACTTTTACAGCAGTACATAATACTACGACTATAGTATACTATACTAGTAATCTAACAGTAAAGAAAGGAGACGAGTGGACATTAACTATACACACGCCTTGGAGGATAACAGTAATCCTACCACCTGAAGCACTAGTATACGAGGTGTCGCCCGAAGACTTCGAGCCCACGATAATTAATGGAGAAGTGGGATTCACATTTAACCCCGGCACTATAGAGATAAAATACATTATAATACCATCACCCATACAATCAAATACGACACAGCTCCAGCCAACTATAACTACTCAGACAACCTCGAATCAAACAAGTAGTGAAGAGCCATGGATACTCGCAGCTAAAACCGCGGTAATCATAGTTGTTGTACTAGTAATATTCTACTATATACGTTTAAAACGAAAAGAGACTCGGGGGAGAATCCTAGAAGAACTCGATGAACGGGATAGGAAAATAATAGAATTACTAGCTAGAGAAGGAGAGCTAACAGCTCAAGAGATTATTGAGAAAACAAAAATACCTAAAACACCACTATACCGTAGATTAAAGAAGCTAGTAAGCCAGGGATACCTTGAAGCAGTTAATAGGAGCGGGAAAACATATTATCGTTTAAGGAAACCCAAGTAAGCCTATTCTCTTAAGCGTATACGTCATATAATTTCCCGTATACTATTCCTCTACGCGAGAAACGGTATGTACTTACTCGTGTCATCCTTAGTATTCTTTAAAACCCTATGCTATAGGATTATTTCTTTCGTGGTGCTAATAGTCCTATCGCGACGATAATTGTCGAGACTACTAGTATCCAAGCCGATACTGGTATCCCAAGCCACGTAGTGATAAAGGCTTTCTTGGGGCCATAGATTATTGAAGCGTATACACCCATACTCGCTCCTATGATTATTGAAGTGTAAGCGTAGGCTTGTTTCCCCATAACTTTTTCCGGTAGAATCCATGCCGCTAGTGTTACTGGTGCTAACGGTAACAGTATTACTGATGAGAGTACTGATAACTCTACAACGAATCCGGGTTTAAACCATGCTATAATTGATACTATTATTACTAGTAGTATTATTGTAGTATACCCTATAGTGAGTTCTACTCTATGGCTAGGCTTCTCCCTAAGCCTCGAATACAAGTCTCTTGAAGCAGTACTTGAAAGAGTAAGTATAATGGAATCCATAGTAGATATAGCTGCGGCAACAATACTAGTGAAAACAATAGCGCCAAACCAGGGATTAGTAAGCGAGATAAGCGTAGGCGTTACGAGGTCTCGAGCTCCTGTTAGATCGGGTAATAACCCCTTAATGGTTAGTGCTCTAGCAAACAAGCCCACGAGAGTCACTATCACCGTATAAGTGAAACCAAATACTAGGAAATACTTCACCATAGCCTTTAACGCCTTCTCATCACGTGGCATGTAGAGTCTCTGCACTACTTGTGGATTAGTTACAGCAAAGAATAGCCAGGGGAGAGTAAAAGCGAGGAAAACTGTTGGCGCCCAGAAACCAGTTATACCAAGTAATCCCTCCTCACCTAGGATTCGAGTAGCCTCCCCGAGATCTAAGCCCTGTTGGGGCATGAAGGCGAAGAGTAACCATAAGATGAATGCTATAGCAGATAGTATCATCCATAAGCCCTGATAAGCATCAGTTGACGCTACACTCCATATACCGGCTAAATAAGTCCATAGGAACACGATTAATGCTCCGAGAACTATGCCAACCCAGTACTCTGAACCTATACCCTGCAACATGTTCCCAAGGCCCACGAGCTGAGCGGTAATATAGGGTAGGAGTGCGAATAAGTATACAATCGCTACTAGTACGCTAAGCCACTTAGAACCATAGAGGTCGCCGAGCATTTCAGCAGGGCTAACCCATTTTCTCTCACGAGCCATTCTCCAAACTTTCTTGGAGAATAATGCTAGTAGTGCAATAGTAGATAAGAGGTAGAGGAGCTCGAATCCAAAAGCACCAACGCCAGTAGCATAGGCGAAGCCCACTAAGCCTATCATCATGAATGCACTATAAGTTGTAGCCGCATAAGTCATAGCTGATAGGAACCCGCCAAGTCTATACCCTGCTACATAGTAGTCGCTACTTGTTTTAACACCCTTTCTTCTAGAATAAACAGCTAAACCCGTACCCGCGATAAAGTATAATGCGAGTACTATTAGGTACACATATAAGCCATCCATACGGGCTCACCACTTCCTAGTAATATAGGCTAGTGTTACCGTGAAGTGTATGAGTGCGAGAATAGTCCAGAACAAGTATAAGGAGAAATCACGTACGCTGTGGAGTAACGTGTAGGGTACTATGTATGCGAGTAATATAACGAGTATAGTCCATAGAGCATAGAGTGTGCGCGGGGACGCCACTATGCTTCCCCGAACAAGTGTTCGGAACCGAACCTTTTTAAATATTACCTAACCAATCTATACTAGAGGAGAAGCCTGGAGAACCATGAAGCTAAGAGAACGCATACTACAACTACTAAAAGAACACCCAGAAGGACTCAGACAAATAGACATAGCCCGCACTCTCAATGCCTCTAGAAGCCGTGTCTCAGAAATAATTAGAGAACTAGAAGCAAAAGGCATAGTAGAGAAAATACGTGAGGGAAGCATAGTAAAAATAACTCTATCAAAACCAATAAAACCCAGAGAAACCACGCCGAGTAAAACACTTAAAATAGGCATAATATGGTCAAGTGAATACCCGTTTATAACACCTTTCGCAAAAAAGCTGAGAGATAAACTAGGATACAGTTTAGAGGTAAGAGTATATTCTAATGGACTAGACGCTACCTGGGACCTAGTTATAGGTGAAATAGACCTAGCATTAACACCAATGATAACACAGCTCCTCTATGCCTCCCTAACCAGTAAGCTGAAAATAATAGGTGGTGGGGCAACAGGAGGAGCCAGTATAATAAGGAATCCAAGGGGGAGAGAAGGCTGGGGTGCTTCAACTAAAGCCTCAACTATGGATCTATGCCTTACAAGGGCCTGGAAGCTCATGGGCGTTGAAGAAGAGCATAGAGAATATGCTATGAGTGGAGAAGAACTCATGAGAAAACTTGTGAAAGGAGAAGTTGAATTAATAGCAATATGGGAGCCTCTAGCAAGTAAGCTAAAAAACATGGGCTACCGTGAGATCACGTCTTGTAGGGAACTCGAAGTAAACCATTGTTGTACTCTAGCAGCGAATACGCGCATAGAGGAAGGCTTACTTGAGAAAATAGGCAGTATCTATGCTGAAGCGCTAAGAGAATTCATGAGAAACCCGTATAGATGGCTTGAATGGTATTCTGCTAAAACTAGTATAAGTGTAGATGTACTCAAACACGATATACAATACTACGAATACAAAGACTACGTAGAAGTAGAGAAGAGTATAAAACTCATAAATGATACAGGACTCAAAATACCTAACCCAAATATTCTTAGAGAAATAGTCTTAAGCCAAGACTAGAGTAGTGTTGTTGAACACCTAGTAGATAATCTTCCTAAAACGCTATTTAGAACTGTATGTTCGGTACATTCAATTTATTAACCCCGTAAAAGAAAAGTGTTCCCTACAATGTAAGAGCTGGATAAAAATGGAAATAAAATACATAGCATCTGTAATCCTATTATCCCTAATAATACTACCATTGTTCTCAACAATAGCGGCAGCAGAGAACCAGCCACCAATACTGCCATCAATACCTGGTTACGAGCCTAAAGTCGAGGTAACTGTTGATATAGGTGGAGCGCAAAACACTCTCCATGGAAGCGTAGAATATATTGTAGAATACCCTGAAAATACGAGTGGCCAAGTAACTGGTAGCGGTGAACTAGTATTTAATGAATCAAACCTATACTTAATGTTAACAGCTAAAGGAAACCTACAGACACTACTTGGCTCAAGCCAGTCTACGGGCACTGGTATAAATGCTGATGGTAGTATTAAGGGTAACATAACTGGTGATATGAGAGAGCTCCACGGCAACCTCCACGTAATATTCAATATGAACACGCAGGGAGTTAATATAAACTACGATATCCCATTACAAGTAGCCATCTTGAACGTGGAGAATAAAACTATAACTAAGATCTACACCGATAATGCTCAAGTAAACGTAATGGGTAATCAATCCAAAATGACCGCTAATTACACATCGATAACAGAACCAGACAAGATGACAAACTATGTCTACATTAAAGCAGAAGCAAACGATATGCAAACATTATTTGCTACAATAATGCCAATACTAATCCTCACAGGTACAATGACTCCACCGCAACCACAGTTTTCTGGAGGAAAATGGTATGTTGAATACGAGAATACTAGTGTAATAAAACTAAACGCTACCGAGCAGGAATTAATGACCCAGTACAAGGAATTATTCGAAAAATACAATATAAGCGTAGATAGTATTGATGGTTCAATAGACGCTAACTTCAATATGACGCAAAACGGCAACGCTATCACAACGAAATTCAACCTCGATGCATACCTATTAGTTAAGGGGGATTTCAGTAAAGGAATACCCCTAGACCCTAAAGCAAATACCATTCTAAGAAAGCTTACTGGAACACTCGCAATAAACACTATTGGAGATAAAGTTTCAATTAAAGGTGTAGGAGACGGCTTATTCGACGCAATAGACCCGTATCTAGTGCAAGGATTCTTCAATATCCAAGTACCGAGGCTATTGGAAACAGCAACCCAAGACAGCTATGCCAAGATAGTAACCCACAACGACATAAAACTAGTATTAAATAATAACACTTATACTCAACTAGTATTCACGAAACAAAACGCCTCCCAGGCAAGAAGCCTTAGATTAATGGTTAATGGAACTGTACTAGAACCAATAACCGAGCCGGACGTAATGGTATACGAACAATATGAGCACACCAATAAAGCATACATAGCAGTAACCAATGAAACCAGAATGGCGGTAGTAAAACTAGCAACAGCTAATGCAACTGAAATAAAATTCTACGGACCAGTAGGTGGGAAGAAAATAGTAGTAGAATTTAGGGATAGAAAACTCGAAATAGAATTCTCACCAAACACGAAAATAGCGTCACCAACTATGACTATAGAGAGAGCGAAAAACCTACTAAAAGGAGAAGCACCAATACCTGACACCTACAAGAAACTATCAGAATACTATTACATAGAAGCAACTATAGAGTCAGGAAGTATTACAGTAAAACTACCCTTCAACACAACAATGCTACAAGACAATGAAGAAATACTAGTAGCACACTGGACTGGCAGCAAATGGGAATACCTTAAACCAGTAGAAGTAAATAAAACAGAAGGATACGTAGAAGTACAGCTAGCACACCTATCACCACTAGCAGTAGTAGCACAAACTACTACAACAGAGACAACTACGACGACGACGGAGACGACGACTACAACTACAAGCCCCACGGCGACTACAACAACTACTACAACGTCTTCTCCAACCACTACGACTACTACATCGACTCCAACAACCACTACGACTCAAACAACTCCAACCACGACAACTACAACTGAGACAACAACACAGACAACCACAACAGAAACAACTACTACCATAGAAACAACAACGAAAACAACACCAACAACAAGCGAGACTACAAGTAAGCCAACAACATCAACTACGGAGACAACTACAACAAAGCCTACATCAACTACAACTCAGACAACAAAGCCAACTACAACAACGAGTACTCAAACACAAACAACAAGTACTCAGCCATCAACAAGTACACCAACGACAACCCCAACAACTACAACAACACAAGCAGAAGGAGGACTGCCAACAACCCTAATAATAGCAGTAGTAGTCATAGTAATCATAGCAATAGCGGCAGGAGTATTCTTTATAAAGAAGTAATCAGTGAGTAAAAGTCCACTTTTAAACCAATAGCAACTCGACATTACTTTTTTCTCGCAGTTTCTCTCAGTAAAAAATAGTTGATTCTAAAATATTAAAAAACTATAATAGGCGTATTTGAGCACTATTAATTTAGGGGGATGAGGAAGCAGGGACGTTGAGAAAACACGCAGTGAAGAAAGTGGAGCGAACCCGACCCCATTAATCTACTAACTCTCTTGATCCTTGATTCTATAGAACCAACAGTAAACATATTAGGGGGAATAACCAAAAATACTATACCGGAGGGATTACAGTGATAGAAACACAGACCAAGAATCAAAATGATTCTCAAAGGAT
>CAZWTS010000247.1:0-9506 GCA_964637085.1 uncultured Desulfurococcales archaeon
GAAACGGGCCTCCAATAATATTAGTCCCCCTTACCGGGGGATCAATATTTAAGTCCATGTTTTGCCTACTTATCGCCTGGATCTCATTGTTTATGAATAAGTTGTCGTAGACTAGGCTAGGTGCTTCTATAATTAATGCTATTTTATTTGAATAAAATAAATTCCTTCTAATAGTGTATACTCCAAGTACACGGAGTGCAGCCCATTCAGAGATATTGTAGTTGGAATAGGGTTCCCGGCTACCCGCATATTTGAATATGTTGTATTCTATTATGCCGTTCCCATCAACTAATACGAAGTCTAAGCCAGAGTTAAAGACATCGCCGAGGGGGTCTACTGGATTATAATTATAAGCGATCTTACCCGGATCTTTGACGAATATATTCCTTGTAATATTCGCGTTACTACTCTTAACATATATTGTTCCTCTAAGTACATTATTGTAAACTACTACATTATTACCCACTAGTGTAACTGTTGGATGAGGTTTTAGTGTAACACATGTAAACCATCCAAAGGGATTAGCAAAGCACTTTACTGTAAACCTATTGTAACTCCCACTCCAGTCCTTACTATTATTATAGAATAGGATGACATTGCTTCGGAGATCCAGCGATCCACTAATATTCGAGAATGAAATCTCAATATAGGATGCATTATTAGAACGTATCACCGGGTTATAGGTAGTAGTACTTAATACCATAATATTACTCGACGTTATTTCTAAAGAAGACCCGTCTCCAACCAATACCTCTCCATAACCCCAGTCATCACCCCATGCTAGAATGGTGACATTAAACATTCTAGCCCACTTTATTATTCTTAATGAAATAACTGGTTGTATGAATGGAGAGATAATTAATGTTAAATTTTCTAAGATAACATTACTTATACCAGCTGACTGACTATATATTATTATTACATCGCCTAGTCCTACAACTCTAACTGGAACTATACTCAGCTGCCCCGTGAAATCTCTTACTATATTAGTAAACCCCCTATAAGATCCTCGACAAGCTATTATTGTACCGTTGGGCTCGATGAGGCCTGTATTAATTGCTTCTTGAATAGCGTTTTCACCGATTAAATCAGCGCTGGGACAATCTCTTCCATCATCATCAACGATTATTATTGGTTTACTATAAGTATTTGCGGCTACCGATATAATAGATAATGCATTAGCTATAACTAGTACCAGTACTAGTATTATAGCTTTATTCTTCAATAGCCCCCGCTAACTTTGTAGTTCTTCTTTATTGTTTTAATTAAGAAACACTTATATAGAGGACGCTAAGAAGGATTCAACTCTATATATTTCCTTATTCTCGCGTAGAAAGTCTTTAATGTCGGAGAGTCTACAATGATCTCCTCCAGGTTTAGAGATATAGCATGCCGCTACACTATTAGCTAGTAAAAGCTTATCTCTATCATTAAGATTTAAGAGTATCCCCGTTATTACCCCGGCATTCCACGTATCACCAGCTCCAGTAACCTTTACTGGCTCTACTTTGAATGTTCCAACAACTACTTCGCTCGGGAATACTGCAGAATACTTCGTGGTGTGTAAGAATACTTTATCCACGCTTAGGTTTTCTGAGAGGTATCTAGCAGCCTTGTATGCTTCTACTACTAGTCTATTACTACTCGGCTTGTATCCGAGTTTTTCAGCGTAGAATAATGCTTCATTCTCATTTACGCTAATATATTCGACTACTCCATTCTTTAACAATGTTAGGAGTTCTTCTACTAGTTTACTACTAGCTACTCTAGGATCACTTGTATCTAGAAAAATACTTGTTTTAACATGGTCTCTTATACCGGATAGTAGTTTGTTAGCACATTTATTTTGAGCCCAGTTGAAGAATCCTATGAGTTCTACCCTGCTTAGTAGTTTAAGATCTCTTTCATCTAAGTGTTCTATGCTAAAACATTCCAGGCTCCCTGAATCACTTATCATGATATTAACTTTTTCCCCATTAAAAACAGTCTCCAGCGCTACTGTCATACTTTCTCGCCCCCAAGTCTTAATGTAGCTTAAATCGACTGGTAGCCCATTCAAGAAGTACTCTAGTAATGCTTTACCTAACGGTCCAGTAATTAGTATAGGGTATACTCTTACTCCTAGAGCCCCTAGTGCTGATGCTGTATTAGCGGCGTTCCCACCCCTAATGATCTCTTCCCGTACTCCTAGAATGTTTCCACCCTTCCTTTCAGCAACTCTAAGCATTTCCTGGACTAGTTGTTGTAAACTCCGATTCGTTACCACTATACGGTCTATGAAGAAGTCTGGTAAAACACTAACACTATGATTGCCAGCAGACTTTAACTTATCAAGTAGTAGTAATACGGTATTATCTAATAGGAGCTCCGCGTCTCTATTCAAGTTATCACGCTAAACTATTTATCCTCATTAAACACATTATTGTTCAAGGTAAATATAAATGGTACTAGTAATCCTAGGCTTAGGAACAAGTATCGACTATATGAGTATAGAAGCACTTAGACATCTCAGTAGAGCCGATATAGTATTCTTAGAAACATATACTTCTATAGCACCTGGAATAAACTATAACCTATTAAAGAAGATCGTTAAGGGGGAAATAAGATTCACGACCCGTAGAGAACTAGAGGAAGCAGGCGGAGAACCCATATTATCCGAGGCTAGAAACAAATACGTTGTACTAGCTGTTGCCGGAGACCCCATGATAGCTACAACGCATGTAAACCTCGTAATAGCTGCAGCTAAGAAAAACATAGAATACATAATAGTACCCGGCTTATCGGGTATACAGGCTTCAATATCTCTAAGCGGCTTACAAGTATACAAGTTTGGTAGAATAACAACACTAACTTATCCAGAAGAACACTATAAGCCCTACACGACTATTAAGGTCATAAGAGAAAACATTGAACGGGGACTCCATACACTAGTGCTACTTGATATAAGATACGATGAAGGAAGAGCCATGAGTATAAAGGAGGCTTCAAGAATACTCGTTGAGCTAGAGGAAGAATACTGCTTAAACCCTGAAAATAATTGTAGCCCGATACTAAGTGATACCATAGGAGTCGGTATAGCAAGAGCTGGTAGCCGAGAGGCAGTAGTGCGAGCCGATTTAATAAAACGTTTATCTTTACATGAGTATCCTCCCCCACCCCATAGTATAATAGTTGTTGGGTCTCTACACCCCGTGGAACTAGAAGCACTCGTCTTTCACGGCAAACTACCATTAGAGTATATTAGAGATAATCCACGCTATAGTAGGATATTGAAGTACATATAGTGGGGAGAAGAAATTAATCCCAAGAAAACACACGTGTATTCAATTATTAAAAACTACGTTATGACTAGGGTATTTGTGCTCTAATAAACCTTAACTTCAATTTCTCTGTTAACTCTTTCTTTAGCTTATTAAGGTTCTCTAAAACCATTTGACGAGTCTTCTTGGTCCAGAAGGTGTATTTGTTACCCTCCACTTCTACCCTTCTTATGAGCATGGGTAGTCTCTGCTCATAGGCTTCAACGTTTTTTAATAGCTCGTAATCTTTTACTACGTATTCCTCTGCTCTATCCTTACTCAATACCACCGGATCAAAAGCTATATCAACAACTATAACTGTAAACCCCTCGAGTTCTCTGAGATCCTCTACACGCCTAATAGAAGACCATACAACCTTAGTCGGTAGTATGAAGAGTTTACCCTCACGGTTAACCCCCAACGCGTATTCAAGGATAGATAGTTTTCCACTACTCTGAGCGGGCATCATGTCTCGTCACCTGGGTTTCAGCAACCCTGTAGGGTATAGTGCTGGCATAGAATATAAGCCTAATAGTAAGATTCTATAGTACCCTCTAGGAGATTAGAGGATAGTTTCCCCTTAACCCGGGTTAGTGGGAGACAATGGTTAAACATATATAGAGGCTTATCAGTGGGGTGTATGTGGGTGGTATCATTATCCGAGAAGCCTAGCCTCAAGGGCAGGTATAATCCATTAAAAATAGAGAAATGGGTACAGGAATACTGGTCTAAGAACAACATATACCGGAAGGTTAAAGAGAAATCGTGGGAGAAAAACGAGAATGCCCCCCTCTTCCGCTTCTTAGAGGGACCCCCAACAGCAAATGGCTTCATGCATGTAGGCCATGCTAGGGGGAGAACACTCAAAGACATCCAGCTACGTTATCGTAGAATGAAGGGTTACCGAGTATGGGATCAAGCTGGATGGGATACTCAGGGCTTACCAGTAGAGCTAGAAGTAGAAAAGAAGCTGGGATTCAAATCTAAGAAGGACATAGAAGACTATGGCGTAGAAAAATTTGTTAAACAGTGCCAGGAACTAGTAGACTACTATATAGGTCATTGGAGGAAGGCTAGTGAGAGACTAGGATTATGGCTCGACTACGACCACGCCTATGAGACAAGGCATCCAAGATACCTTGACACAACGTGGAGCTTCCTTAAAACCATGTGGGAGAAGAAACTACTCTACGAGGATTTAAGAGTAGTACCCGTATGTCCTCGATGCGAAACAGCGCTAAGCAGCCACGAAGTAGCTCAGGGATACAAGAAGATTAAGGATCCAAGCCTCTACTTCAAAGTACCCTTGAGAGACGAGGAAAAAACATACATGATTGCATGGACTACTACACCCTGGACAATAATAGCTAACGAGGCCTTAACTGTTCACCCAGATGAAACCTATGTTAAGATAAGGGTGGGGAACGAGTACTGGATAATGGCTGAAAAACTCTACGAGAAAGTACTAGGCGAGGTAGGGGTAAGCGAATACGAAGTAGTAGATAAGTTCCCTGGTAAAAGCCTCCTCGGTAAGAAATACGTTCACCCCCTATTAGAGGAAGTACCAGCACATAGGGAGCACAATGGAGAATACGAGCATGCAGTAATAGTAGCTGACTGGGTGAGCATGGAGGAGGGTACGGGTGTAGTACACACGGCTCCAGCCCATGGTGCTGAAGACTTTGAGACTGGGAAGAAGTATGGTATAAGAGTATTCAAGCCTATAAAGAAGAATGGCTACTTTACTGAAGAAGCGGGCAAGTACAAGGGGTTATGGTTTAAGGAAGCAAACCCCCATGTCATAGAAGACCTCCGTAGGAAGGGCTTACTAGTACACTTGGGAGAAATAGAACACGAGTACCCTCACTGCTGGAGATGTGATACCCCACTAATGTATTATGCAGATCGCCAATGGTTCATCAACATTGATCCAATAAAGAAGAAAATGCTGGAAGAAAACGATAGAGTACGATGGAGTCCGGAATGGGCTAGTAAGAGATTCCGCGACTGGATAGAAAATGCAAGAGACTGGTGTATAAGCCGTGAAAGGTATTGGGGGACGCCATTACCCATATGGACTTGTAAGAACTGTGGCTACCGTGTAGCCTTTGGTAGCCTAGAAGAAGTAAGGAAGCATGCATTAAACCCCGAAGAAGCAGTAGACCATCATAGGCCATGGATTGATAGAGTTAAAGTAAGATGCCCCAAATGCGGCGGAATAATGGAGCGTGAACCCTTCGTAGTAGACGTGTGGCTTGATAGCGGTGTAGCACATACTGCATCGCTAAACCAGTATGGATGGAACAATTTATTCACCAAGCTATTCCCCTATGACTGGATAACCGAAGCAGTAGATCAAACACGTGGATGGTTCTATACGCTAATGTTCACAAGTGTTGCATGGTATCTCCGTAGCCCATATAAAATGGTGTTGAACCAGGGACTAGTATTAGACAAGTATGGTAAAAAGATGAGTAAGAGCCGTGGAAACGTTGTATGGGCCCTCGAGTTCATGGAGAAATATGGTGCAGATCCGTTTAGAATATACTTGGCTTCCAAAGCAGCCCCATGGGATAACATAAACTTTGACCCCGACGAAGTAATGGATATAAAGCGTCAATTAGACATATTATGGAATAGCACTAATTTTGCATTAACCTACATGGAACTAGATAAGTGGACGTCAGAGAAACTAGAAGAAGACCTACGTGTACTCGAACCAGAAGACAAGTGGATAATATATGAGCTCTACAAGACTCTTAAAACCATTGAGGAAGCCATAGAGGGAGACCAGCCACATAAGGGTGGAAGAGCAATACTAGAATTCATTGTCGAGAAACTAAGCCACCGCTATATAACACTAATAAGACCACGTGTATGGATAGAAGAAGACAAACCAGAAAAAAGGAGTGCTTATGCAACCCTATACCTAGTCTTAAACGCTGCTATCAAGGCAATAGCACCCTACACACCATACATAGCCGAGTATCTCTACCAAGCGTTTACGAGGAAACTAGACCCCAATGCTAAGGAAAGCGTACACTTAGAGGAATGGCCAACAATACCCGAGGAACTATTAGACGAGGAAACATGGAATCACGTGGACAAGTTATTGGAAGCAGCGGAACAAGTGCTAACACTAAGAGCAAAAGTGGGGATAAAGAGGAGATGGCCTCTAAAGAAAGCAATAGTAGTTGTTAGTGAAGACAAACTAATAGAACCCTACAAGAAGGCCTCCAAAGTACTAGCAGTCTATGCTAACATTAAGAACATAGAAGTAACAACAAGCCCTGAAAACACTAGTGGCCTCCAAGAACTAGAAGTACCTGGCATAAAAGTATATGTTGACGCTAGACTAGACGAAGAAATCCTCTTAGAGGGGCTAGCAAGAGAAATAGTACGTAGAATACAGGTTATGAGGAGGGATCTAAACCTACCACTAGACGCTATAGTTGAACGAGTAATAATAGCAACTGAGGACGCTGATCTTAGAAGGGCAGTGGAGAAGCACCGAGACTATATACTAGGAGAAGTAAGATCTAAGACTATAGAAGTCGTTGAAGAACCATTAGCTGATGCTAGGAAATGGAAGATTGAGGGAAGAGAAGTCTGGATTAAAGTAATCGTAGAATAAGCTAAGGGGTTCTCTTCTATCTCAAATACTTTGTCATATAAGGTGAACCCGTAGGTCTATGATAACCTCTTTTCCTATAATATTCTCTAACGCCGACACCGCTTAAAACAAGTATTTTACGTGCATCGAATTCTTCAACACTTATTCTCTCAGCTTCTTCGAGTAGTTTCCTACCCCATCCACGATGCTGCCATTCAAATAATGGTTTCTCACCTATAGGTACCTGGGGACCATATATGTGGAGTTCTCTTACAATAGTAGTCTTGGAGTCAATCTCCCATCTATGGGCATGCTCTGAGGGATATCTTAGTCTAAGAAAGCCTATTAGAACATCTGCTACTGGGTCCTCAACTGCTAGGAATACTTCTACTCCACCGCTAGCCTCGTAGACAGTCTTAGTTATCTCTAATCTATCAAGTCTCGCTTCCACTCCTTCTTTAAGAAACCTTATACCAGCCTCCCTATACCTGATCTCACGTATCCTAACACCCTTCTCACGGCAACGCTTCTCAACTAGTTCACGTAAATTACCCTTCTTCGGCCCCGCTTCAATATACTGAGCCGGCATATCACGTTGTACTCTCATAACCCTAACCCACTTCGGAATATAACGGTACATTTCACATATCAATTCAACAGCTTCCTCATCAGTCAACGCCCGATACTCGCCACGCCTCCACCACTCGTAGAGCTTTGTACCCTTCACTACAAGGGTTGGATAAATCTTCAACATATCTGGCCGGAAATCAGGGTTCTCGAAAATCTCCTTCATCATCTCAACGTCTCTATCCCAGTCGCTACCCGGAAGCCCAGGCATTATATGGTAGACTATTTTGAACCCAGCATCCTTTAGTATACGTGTAGCTTCAATACTCTCCCTTACACCGTGTCCACGGTCAACTCTCTCTAATACATCGTCATAAATGCTCTGAACACCTAGTTCTACACGTGTAGCCCCGAAACGTAGCATTGCATTAGCTTGTTTTTCTCGAGCCCAATCCGGCCTAGTCTCAATAGTTAAGCCAGTACACCTAACATTAGCGAACTCATTACGTAGTTGTGCGTCTTCTAAACTAACAAACTCTTTCGGAGGCTCTGGGTTAGGGTAACGATTCATTGCCTCAAAAACCATTGTAATAAACCATTCCTGATAATCTAAGGGCATTGCCGGGAAAGTGCCACCCATAACTATTAAGTCAACCTTCTGTATAGGGTGGCCATGCCTCTCATACATTCCGAGCCTAACATTAACCTGCTTATATGGGTGGAATCCAACCCTCATAGCTCTCATAAGAGCTGGTTCTTCACCATAATAGCTCTGCGGGGTACCGTAGGCTGGTCCACCGGGACAATAAGCGCATCTACCGTGGGGGCATGGGTATGGGTGTGTCATAACTGCTACTATGGTTACACCGCTTAGAGTACGTACTGGTTTCTTCCTACCCAAAGCTAGTTTAAGCCACTCTACCATGCTTGTTGTTCCACTAGTTTCCTCTAGAGTTGCAGCCTTCATTGTAACCACTATTCCCTCGGGAATAGTTGCTCCTATTCTTTTGACTCGTATATTCTGGGGGTTTACATGCTTATAACCTCAATGTTTCAATGGTACCTTATCAGTGCTGAGGTCTATTATGCGGGGGGATGGTATTACTTGGAGACTCTCTATTATTTCAATATTTAAGGCTAAGTTAAAAATAATAACTTGTATTTTTCTAAGAACTCCACTGTAGCTACCGGGGATGACGAGTAAGGGTTTATGCGGGCTGAGGCGTATATGAATGGAGATGGACTTATTAAGGGTCTCTATAGGCTTCGCCGTACTCGTAATCCTCTATGGCCTACTAGTATTTGAAGTAATGCATAGAACAGCAGCCGCTCTACTAAGCGCGGCACTAATACTAATCCTAGACGTAGTCTTACGCTTCGCTGGCTTTACCGATCTCATACGTGGAATAGATATGAACACCATTCTCCTCCTCATGTCAATGATGATGATAGTAAGTGTTCTAAGTCGTACTGGAGTATTCGGTTATATTGCTTCGAGAATACTGTTAAAGTTCTATCCAAGCCCCTTCCTCCTAATAACCGTACTAGCTGGTATAACGGCAGTAGTATCAGCTTTCATAGACAACGTTACAACAGTACTACTCATAACGCCAATAGTATTAGAGATAATGGAGAAGCTTAGAATAGATCCAAGACCAGTCCTCCTAGCAATAGTCTTTGCATCAAATATTGGTGGAACAGCAACACTAGTAGGCGATCCACCAAACATAATCATAGGCTCAGCCGCTGGCTTAGGGTTCAAGGACTTCATCGTAAACCTTACACCAATAGTTGCATTAGACTTCATACTATTCCTACTACTATTACGCTTCATGTACTCTAAATGGATATCCTACTATAAGACTAAGGTGAGTAGGCTACGGGAAATAAGAACAGGTAAAACCTATATCGATAAACAAATGCTCTACAAGGTGCTCGGAGTACTAGTATTAGTCCTCATATTATTCTTCCTCGAAGACTTCTTCGAATACCCGCCAGCAGTACCCCCGTTAATCGGTGTAGGTTTA
>CAZWTS010000248.1:0-3862 GCA_964637085.1 uncultured Desulfurococcales archaeon
TTACAATCGTAGCCAAAGAGAAGGCCCCTATCCTTGCATTATCACTTGGTATAGGTGCTGTAATAGCGCTAACTACAATGCTCCCCCTCTCTCCCTTCCCCCTATATGGTGATAATGATGTAATATTGGCGATATACTTATCATTCTGGCCTCCAGCAGTAATAGCATTACTAGGATTCATGACCCCTAATCCTTTCTCAGCCGTAGGTACTTCGAGATTTATGACGTTTATGGTCGCATGTGAACCAATATGGCTTGTATCACTTTTAGTGCCAGTAGTACTGGCAACACGAAGTGGAGCATCACCAATGTATAGTGTGTATTCTACAAGCATGAATATATGGAGCCTATGGAGTAATCCAGTAACATTAATACCTCTAATTCTCGGTCTATTCTCAGCAATACTAATCCTTCAATGCAAGCTCATGTTAAAACCCTTTGATATCCCAGAAGCAGAAACAGAAATAGTAGCAGGTCCCTTTACTGAGTATAGTGGACCAAAACTCGCATACATACTACTTCTTCATGATGTTGAGCTTGTAGTATACTCGCTACTGCTTTCATTCCTATTTCTCGGAGGTCCAGCACCTTTCCCATTATTAAGTATACCGGGGGTATTACTACTAGCATTAAAGTATCTAGCGATAGTCTTTGTATTAACATGGATTAAAGCATCTACAGCTAGGTTTAGAATAGAGCAAGCTCTAATAGTCCTACTAAAATACGCTGTACCATTAGGAGTTATAGCAATAATATTAGCCTCTTTTATCCCCCTACAACTAATTACACCTTAAAGGAAATAGGAAAACAGATATTCCATATTTCCTTCTTCACTTCTATGGGTACGTACTTGATAGTAGATAGGGAATTGTGGATTAAAGGGAAGGAGGAAGCTTATAAGAGGTTGTGGGAGGATTTAGAAATAGGTTATCTCGACGAAGACTTACTTGACATCCTCTTGGAGTTCTTTAAGAGGCCTGAGTCTTTTACGAAGAGTTCTTGTAGTGGTAGGATCACATTACTTGATGGACCATTACCTTGGGAGAGAAAGGAATCGACAATAATATTTAAGAAACATTCAACAATAACCATAAAAGAAATAGAGTCTCTCTTAAAGCAACCAGTTGTATACCGTTTATGGCTCGTTGCTACGGGTCCAATAATACATGTTATAACATTATCGGGTAGAGAGGCTCGAAAGATATTAGTAATTGCAAGTAAAGCGGGGTTCAAGCATAGCGGAATAATAAGTATATCCAAGAAAGGATTCCTTGTTGAACTTCGAACTGGCATTAGATTGGCTGTTCTTCTGAAAACACGGAGTGGACTAGTAGTAACGAGAGAGGGATTAGATGAGGCAATAATTGCAGCAAATGAAGCACTCATGAAGGGTAAAGAAAGATTAAGGAGGCTTCTCGTAGAGCTACGGAGAAACCGTACTAGTACTACACGATAATTACTACTAAACGTTTAGGTTTCTCCTAATATATGATAAGTTTAAGTATCTGGCAAAAACTATAACTTCCAAGGAAAACAATAGCGATCAACACGAATATGGGAGGGATTGAAAAATGGGGGAGTTATTAGAGAAATTAAAGCCTCAAAGCCGTGGTCAAGAAGAAATGCTCGATGCGCTCGAAACAGAAGGATACGATATAGTGGGATTATTTGGACCTACGGGGACTGGCAAGAGTCTATTCGGACTAGTCTACGGTCTCGATAGAGTTCTTGAGGGGAAATATAAGAGGTTCATAATATCCAGGCCAGTAATAGATGTTGTAACGGGCAAGGAGATAACAGCCGTCGAAGCTGGTCAACAGTACTATGAATTAGCGAGCGCATATGCTAAGGACATCCTTAGCGGCTTTATAGAGTGGTCGAAAGTAGAAGAATTAGTAAGAGCGGGAAAAGTGGTATTTGCTGATACCCATTATCTTCGAGGTAGAACTTTTGATGACTCCATAATATTTCTTGATGATGCACAGAGCGTTGAACCTGAGAGCGCTATAGAGATAATAATGAGGATAGGCTATAATAGCCGACTCATAGTTGCTGGAGACCCGGTATTTCAGCGCGATCCCATTAGGGGGGCAGCAGGAGTATCAATTATAAGGGAAATATTGATAGGCGAGGAAAAAGCAAAAGTTGTAGATCTCGGTATTAGAGATATAGTAAGACCTGGTGCTAGGAGAGGTATAAGATTACTAATAGAGACACGTATGAGAAATAGGCCTTTATCAGAGATAGAGAAAAGAATTATTGAAACAGCTAGAATATATGCTCCTGACGCCGACGTTATAACAGTAGTAGAGTTCGTAGATGAGAAAAAGAAGTATGAAATAACTAGTGATGTTGTACCAGACGCGTTAATAGTAGTAAAAGAAGGGTATCTAGGAAGACTTGTTGGTAGAAACGGGGAACGTATAAACAAAATAGAAGAAGATACTGAGATGAGGCTTAGAGCTGTAGAATTAACGTTGGACTTCAAGAATCTTATAAGAGCTATACACCCAATAAGCTGGATACATAAACACATAATAGACGTGGATTTTGCAGGACCCGATCTGGCAGTAAAAGTATCAACAAATGGCTTTGGAGCGTTTGTAGGCCAGAAGGGATTCTATGTAAAATTTGTTGATGCCGTAATGAAGAAGCTAATGAATGTTGGAGTTAGAGTATACGAGGTCGCAGAAGAAGAGCAGCGGGGACATAAGCGTAGAAGGAGGAGAAAGTAAATTTTCTTCTAATTGACACTATAGTTTTCGGGTCTCTTAATAATTATATCTAATACAACTTGATATTTTCGTGGCCCAACAGTTCTTACTACACGTTTAAATAATATCTTGTGTTTAATAGACATTTCATAAAGTTTTCTCGTAAATTTATCCTCAATTTTAGATATAGGGTCTTCTCCCTTCAATGCAGTCGTAAAATCGTAGATATGTATAAATCTAGGATAACCTGGCCTTAACGCGAGAATAGCGTATTCTAGATATTCGTAGGATAACCCGGGTAAGGGCATTAAGACTCTGTCAGCGATTCCTACTAACTTATCTCTTATTACCCGGGCGGCATCACCGAGTAGGGGTACAACCCTATCTTCGACCTTGTTTAGCTTTATGTTTTCAACCATGTATCGATATGCTTCGGGATTTATATCTATAGAATAGACGCGCCTAGGATTTTTGTGTTTTGCTATAATAATCGAGAATAATCCTACGCCAGCAAACATATTAACAATAATCTCTCCTTCAGATACTTGCATCATTACTCTTCGATGCTCATAGTTTAATCGCGGTGAAACGTATACCTTAGTAATATCAAGTTTAAAGAAGCATCCTAGTTCCTTGTAAATAGTCTCGCTTCTTTTCTCACCAGCTAGGTGTACGTATTCTCTTATCCTATACTCACCGCTTACTTCACCGACTGCGCACCAAACGCTTTTAACATGGTCTATGTTCTCCAATATTTTCTCAGCTAACGGTCTAAGCTTATCTATATCCAAATTGAATGGTTTCCTGATAACAGCTATATCGCCTATTATCTCTATCCTCTTCCATATCTTACTTGAATACTCAGATCCCAGCACCTCTTCAGCAAGCCGACGTAATAGTGGCTTAGACCGTCTCCTCATAGATCATCCTCTCTACTCCTAAAGAAAACTATAAGTTAACCTAATTTACTCTTACACGCAAATGTATATAGTAGGGTACTATGAAGAATAAAGAATAGGGGATATAGGTATGCCTTTGCTTAGTACTGGTTTGATTATTGCTGGTGCTTATGCTGATAAGGTTAGGAGGACTTTGTTTGCTCAGCTTAAAGACAAGATTAAAGCAGGAGAAATAACACCCCAAGAAGT
>CAZWTS010000249.1:0-17795 GCA_964637085.1 uncultured Desulfurococcales archaeon
CAACAATATATGGTGTAAATAATGGTATAGTCATAACCGTTGATATCTTACTCCAAATGGGGGGCTTCTTTATGGTTAAATAAACTGCAAATAAGTAACCCGCTAAGACACTAATCACTGTTGCTATTAAGCTAACATAAATTGTAAAGAATAATGAGTATAAGTAGGGACTCTCAGGTTCAAGGAACTCCTTATAACCAGCAAGTGTAACATTGTGTTCTTCCCCAAAGAGGGATATACCAAAGGAACCGAGTATGACGTTTATTATGGGTATGAAAACCATTATTATAATGAAAATGTATAGGGGGAGGAGAAAAATAATTGATATTAAATCTTCTCTGGATATCCTCATAGCCTATCCCTTCGAGGCTACTTTCTAGCTACTTCATCTACCCAGGTCTGCATCATCCAGAACATGTAGTCGGCGTGCCTATACCATAGTGGTCCGAAGTCACGCCACTTTATAAGATCGTTGTAGGGTTCGTTTATAGGCCACCAGGGCTGGCTCTTTACTTCATCTGGTACGTCTTTCCATGCCTCAGTTACTGCTGGGTAGGCTCCTATTCTCTGTGGTATGAGTGCTTGTACCTTGTTTGATAATAACCAGTTTATGAATACTAGTGCTGCCGCCTTGTGTGGTGCATTGAATGGTATAAAGACTCCATCAAAGGGTCCCGGCATTGTTGGTTCTGGTATGTACATTCCAACCCAGTTAGGGTCTAGTCTACCAGACTCTACTTCTTGCATTGTTATTGATATCCACATTGGTATTAACGTTACTTCGCCGGCTTCGAATAATTCTATTGTTGCTTTGTTACCTTGTGGATAGTTGCCTGGCTGGTACATGTATTTCTCTAGCTCATTGAGGTATTCCCAGAAGTTCATATCATATTTGCCTTTGCTATAGAATATTTCCTTAGCGTGTTCCTCAGTGAACTTTACGAAAGCGAATTTATCGTATCCATAGAACCACTCTGCTAGACCTATTAGGAATGTGTGTCCGCTGCCTCCCTTGTTGGGGTCACAGTATGTAAACTGACCAGGGTGCTGTTTAACCCAGTCTAATAGCTCGTCAAAGGACTTTGGTAGGTCGTCTGGATACTTGTATAGGTCTTTCCTATATAGGAAGCCTACCCACCATGCTAGTATTGGTAGGTGTCTACCATTTGTCGGATACATGTCGTGGAAGTATCTTGCTACGAACGGTATGCCTTTAGCGTTTGGTACTATTTCAGCAAGGTTTACATCCCATACCGCACCAGCTTCATAGGCCATGGCGAAGGGTTTTGACCATGCTAATACTACGTCTATATCACCAGTCTCTTTGCCAGCTTCTTTTTCACTAATGATCTTTTGTACCGTATCGAACCAGCTACCGTGTACATAGGTACACTTTATACCTGTTTCAGCAGTAAAGTTTTGACATAGCTCTGTGAAGAAGTCTCTCTCATAAGTGCTACCGAAGCCGTACCATACTACTTCTCCTTCCTTTTTCGCTAATTGTTCTATTTGGTCCCAAGACAACGTATATACGTTTCTCGTATCTAATTTCTCAACACCAGGGGCTACTGTCTGAGTAATAGTTGTCGTAACTGTTTGTGCTCCAATAGTTGTCGTCGTCGTAACTGTTTCGACTTTCCCGGAAACTGTTGTGCTTGCTATCCCGTATCCTATAGCTATTCCCACTATTAACCCAACTATTAGTATTATAACGAGTTTCGAATCCATACCTTTTCAACCTCGTAAAAGTTAGACCTCCGTAGTAGGATATCTTTGAGCCAACTAAATATATACTTTTTCTTCTGTTGGACAATATTATTTTAAAATAATATAATTGAATAATCTAAAAGATACTAGTGTAGACTTATCTACTCCTTAAGAGAACAGAAAAATAGTGAGAGATCTAGAAAAATAATTACTATACGAAACCACTTATCCTCTCACAGGCTTTTGCGCCAGCGATACTACCCTTTCTTGCCGCTTCTAATGGAGATTCCCCTTTAATTAGGTAGGCTATTACCGTTGCATTATATGCGTCTCCAGCACCTGTTGTATCTATTATTTTTGTAGGCTTGTATGCTTCTACGTCATCAACTACTATCTCGTTACCACTATACGATATTACTTTACTACCCTTATCACCCATTTTTAGGAATAATGTTTTAGGTTTAATCTTCTCTAAGATCTTAATAGAGCATTTTACCGCTTCATTCTCTGTACATAAGTGTTCTGCTTCAATTCTATTAAGAAATACGTAATCTACTATCCCTTTCAACTTGTCTATAAATTCCCGTTTATATAGAGCTATTCCCTCTAAGTCTATACTCGTGGACTTGCCATTCTTTTTAGCATTAACTAAGAGTTTTAAGAGGGTTTCACCACCATCAACATTCAGTGCCGCATAACCCGATACATGTAAGTGTCTCGTATCCTGGATTACTTCTTTAACAGTTTCATCGTCTAGTTTAAAGTATTGATTTGCCCCCCTTGAACCTATAATAGTCTTATTTCCATGTTGCCCTACGAGAACAACCATGAAGCCCGTCAATATGTTGTCAACTAACTGTATGTGGGCAACATCTATTCCGCGTTTCTTGAGCTCCTCTAAAATATAGGTACCAAAGACGTCTCTCCCAACGGCCCCAAGGACTCTTACTCTATACCCCATGTAGGCTAGGTTTGATGCTATGTTGGCTCCAACTCCCCCCGGAGACAATATGGCTTGTCGAGATATTATTGACGAGTCTTCTAGTAGGTTCCCTTCAACACGTATTATTAGGTCTATGTTTAGGTCGCCTAATACTACTACGTCGATTAAATTCATTTTTCTTCTCTCTAGCCAGCTATATCGTCTCTACTCAGTGTTTTCTTCTAAGCTCTCTTACTATTTTCATTAGCTTTCTTACTCTCTCTACATCTACAGGGTTTTGGGTTATACCTTTTACTTTAAAGTATGTTCCAACAATTGCACCATCAGCTACGCTTAGTAGTTCTCTGACATTGTCTGGATTTAACCCAGAGCCTATGATTACGGGTCTATTGGGTGCGGCTTTCTTTGCTCTAAGGACATCTTCTTTTGTTGGGGGGCTTCCAGTCATAGTGCCCGTAACTATTAGTGCATCAGCCATATAGAAGTCGGTCCAAGTTGCGTGTGTTTCAATGTCTATCCCCGGAAAGACTACGGAGTGTTTCTTAACAATATCTGCGAAGAACTTTATGTCCCATGCGTGGAGGAGTTTGCGTAGTCTCATTAAGTCAGCTGCGTTACCGTGGTCGAATTCTCCAGTATCCCATATGGCCGCACCAGTATAGAGGCATACTCTTATGAATTTCGCACCAGCCGCTTTAGCTATTCCTAAGGCTACTCTGCCACCATTGTGGATCACCGTTATACCCGCTGGAACGTTTACTTCTTTTATTACCTCTCTAGCTGCTACGGCATGGGCTGCTATTTCTTCGGGTGGAATACGATGGGCTCCAGAATAATATGGTAGATCCCACATGTTTTCAACTATTATACCATCTACTCCTCCTTCAACTAATGCTCTAGCATCTCTTAATGCCTCTTCTATTATCTTATCCATACTCCAACCCTCATAGGCTGGAGAACCCGGTAGGGGCATTAAGTGAACCATTCCTATAATGGGTTTATCAACACCGAATAATTCCTCTAGGCTTTCAAGTCTTTTAGAATAGAAGCTTC
The DNA here is from genome assembly GCA_964637085.1 of uncultured Desulfurococcales archaeon. Classification (GTDB taxonomy): domain Archaea; phylum Thermoproteota; class Thermoprotei_A; order Sulfolobales; family WANQ01; genus JALWGO01. The sequence goes on from CAZWTS010000249.1 coordinate 3,704, forward strand.
TAGCCCAGTCTGGTATTAAATCCTCTATCCTAAAATGTTTGCCCAAGTTAACACCATTTAACGTCCGGTTAGTCTAGGAATTAAAATATTCGGTTATCATCCAGATATATCTAGGATGAGTCCTACACCTCCTCCACCATAACGTTGGGGGTGCTCTCTTTCTAAAATGCTTCTAAAAAGATCACCACTGCAGTGAAGCGGATATATCTTGTCTACTCCTAGGTTTACTAATTCTTCAATTATATTCCTTATTTTTTCTACTGGTTCTCCTATTAGGTGGAATCCGCCAACAACAATGTATGGTTTCTGGTTGAACTCTCTTACTGCTTCCTCTACTATTCTTGTTATTCCGGGATGACTACATCCAGTTAATATTACTAGTCCTCTGCCTGTCTCTATTACTAGGGCTTGCTCCCATGGAGGCCCATATAGGGGTTTAAGAACATAGATTCCATCCAATATTTGTAGGGTATTGTTTACTATTACTATATTGTTGAAACCTTCTTGTTCCAATCTCTCTAGAAGACCTTGTGGGAATCCTCGTGGTACGTAAATTGTTGTATTATTCGAGTATGATTTTAACGCGTCTATTCCTCCTATATGGTCTCCGTGTTCATGGCTGAAGACGATACTGGTTATACATGAGAAGTTTACTCCTAGTAACTGAGCATTATGTAAAAGTATTTCTGGTGAAGGCCCCGTATCAAATAATATACACGTATTATTCTCCTTCACAAGAATACTTATCCCCCAAGCTGTTTCAAGTCTTCTATCATAGACATTATTGTCGACTAACACCATTAATACTACTCTGTTCCCCTTTCTACTATTAATAATGCTTGTAGTTGTTACTGTTGTAGGATTCCCTATTATAGGGAGAATATTAACTACTAATACCACGAGTATTACAACTAACACTATTACTACGATTATTGTAGAAGCGATACCAAAGAAGTTTTTCTTCAAGATTCATAAAACCCACAGTTAACTATACTGTGACAATAATATATGTTCATAGCTTATATTTTACCTTAATACGTGATAGATAGTTATGTCTTGATTCTCTACTCGTATATTATGTATAATCTACTATACAATTATGCTTAAAGACTACTCAGACTACATGGTTTCCTGGTTAGAGGCTTATGGAGATTAAGGAGGATTATATCCGTATAATTGCTAATGAACATAGGAGAAGGATACTCAACATATTGTTTGAAAACAGAAAAATGCCGTTATAGTGAGCTCTTAAAGCTATCAGGTTTCAGCATGGGTGAAAGCGGTAGGTTTGCCTATCATCTAAAGAAGCTCTTAGATTCTGGTCTCATAAAACAATTTCCGGATGGCAGGTATGGTCTTACGGAGCAAGGTGTCAATACCGTTAGATTGCTGAGGGAAGGCGAAGATGATGGATCCACGATTATAAGTTCTCTAGAAAAGTTCTCTGAACGTATAGATACTGATAGATATGTTCTCGGTAATTTACTGCTTAGTATTGGAGAGGTATTCTTAATTGTAGGATTCATATTTATTATTCAAGGTCTATTACACGTGCCTATTAAAATAGAGTTCTTTAGCTCTAATATACAGTTATATGTATCTGTATCTAAAGGACTATTACTTGTTATTATAGGAGCTATAGTATTATGTATTGGATTGAGAGTATTGAAGAGGATCCTCCCTGAGCTAGGTGTTATGGAGCTATTAATCTACCAAAAGTATAGTCTATTATTCGTATCGAGGTCTGGGAAACTCAAATATTATGTTGGCTTGTATGTTGTAGTAGCCGTAATTATTCTAGCCGTTCTAAGCCTTACCCTAATATTATAGGGATCCGCTAGGTCATTTACACTATGAGAACCTAACTTGTCCGTCCCAATAGTGGTCACAAACTATGAGTATATTATTATAATAGACCGTATACAAGGGTTTGGGACATAAATAGAGTACACAAATTATGAATTCGATTTAAAAAGCTCGATGTAGTCAACGTTCTCGGTGAGAAATAATAATGGATTCAAAAATCGTAATGGGGTTAGGACTTATTATAGTAGTACTAGTGGCTGTAGGCGCATACTACTATGGTGTAAGTACAAGTAGTAATATAGAATATGTCACAGTGACCTCTACGGCTACTGAAACCATAACAATAACGTCAACTATAACCGAGACCCTAGCTAGTGTGAGCGGGGAACTTTCAGCAATTGAAGTAGAAGCAATAAAGTATATGGCTGAAGAAGAAAAACTCGCTTATGATGTCTATACTAGGCTAGCAGAAATGTATCCAGACGTCCCAGTGTTCGCTAATATAGCAAAGAGTGAGGCAACTCATGTGAGCGCCGTACTAGCACTCGCTGATAAATACGGTATAGAGGTAACTCTTAGGGAACCAGGCGTGTTTGATAACGAGCACATCCAAGAACTATATAATCAACTAATAGAAAAGGGTAGCCAGAGCCTTAAAGACGCATTAGAAGTAGGTGCAACCATTGAAGAAGTAGACATAGTTGACCTAAAGGACTGGGTAAGTAAAGTAAGCCACGACGATATTAAGCAAGTCTTTGAATGCCTAATGATGGGGAGCCGTAATCATCTAAGAGCCTTTACGGGAACCCTCAAGAACCTTTACGGCGTGGAATATACTCCACAATATATATCAGAAGAAGAATACCAGCAAATAATAAGCACCCCCATGGAGATAGGTGGAGCTTGTAGAGACCTGGGAATAGATGTTGGAGCTAATATAACAGCTCCCCAAGGACCAGTAAATAGGCCCTGGTAGGACGTAGGCTACGTGTTTAGAGAAAAGTGTTTTTCCTTGATTTTTTCTATAAAAATAGTTATTGTTTATTTATTTCTTTTCGGCTACCTCTACGCCTACAAGAGTAGTTGTTTCTCTTATTCTGGAATCACTTCTTATTTTATCTGATACCACCGTGTAAAGTTCTCTTAGACTTGGCGCTTCAGCTCTTATTAATAAGTCGTATTCCCCGGCTACAGTATATACTTCTCGTACCTCTGGTATCATTAGGAGAGATGTTGCGAGATCTATTTCTTTGCCTGGCTCTGTTTTAACTAGTATGAAGCCCACGGTTTTCGCTTTTATTTCTTCTAAGTGTTTTAGTGCTTCGAAAGCCATGTCTGTGAGCGTTATTACTCTAAGCCTACCTTCTTCGTCTACTAGTAATCTTAGTATATCATTAGCTACCATTAGTTCTACTGCTGCTTTAGCATCATATCCGCTGGGGACTCTTACAATGGTGGTCTTAGCGTATTCTTCAATTCTATCCTCGTCTACGTTTCCGTGAGCTATCGCTTCGAGGAAGTCCCATTCTCTAAGAATCTTTAACACTCCCTGCTTGCTCCTAACATAGATTTCTGGTACGCCATTCTCATTCATAGCTTTTGCCGCAATCCTTACTGTAACGTCTCCTCCGAGAACAACTGTTCTTCTAAGTAACCCCTCTACTCTAATAGTACCATATGGTAGTAGATCCCATAACGAGCTAGCAATATGTCTAGGCTCTACTACACCTACTATTTCTCCCCTATTATTAACTACGGGAATGAATCTCACATTCTCTTTACGCATCACTTCTAATGCTTCGATAACGGTATCGTCGTCGCGTATAGTTACTGGTTTCCTAACAGCATATTTCACGACTTGTTCATCTAAGTCAACATTCTCGGCTACAAGTTTTACTAGCCTTCTATAAGTTAACACATATTCGGGTCTACGATCTACATCAACTGTTACAACGCCCAGCAACTTATTGTTTAACATTACCTCTGCTGCTTTTCTTAGACTTTGATCTCCAGCTACTAATGGAATATTTGTACTCATAACATCTTTTACTAATGGTAGCTCGGTCATGTGGTATCACCCTTCATAGATTTTTACTCGGGGTGATACCACCATATACTATAATAGATATTATTATGTGGTTTTAAATATTAAGGTAATGGCTTATTTGCGTATAGCATATATTTCTCGAAATCTATTCCTACCATACTAGTATTCTCAATTATTTTTCAGAAAATACTTGCATTTGTATTTCTGTAGAAAAGTTAGACTAAACATAAAAAGTATGAGGATGAATACCACTCACATACTGGTTGCAAGTGCTGGTGGCCTAAGTGGAGGCTAGAATCTCTCTTAGGATAACATTATGGTCTATTATCTACCTTGTTCTCATAGTTACTGTATTGTTTACAAGCGTACATTACTTACAGCAACACTTTAGTAGCACGAAGAACATACCTCAATACATTATAGACTATGATAACAACCAAAATGTAATGAATAGAAAGGATTCCTATTCTAATAGTTATAACTTATTTAGAATACTAGCCATCCTTATTGCAGTTATATTAGTCTACGTTATTGTAAGGAAAACTAATAGTATTTAATTCCTGATCAAAAACATAATTGTACTATAACTGTATTTGTTATAAGTTGGAGAGCTCTTTGTCTTCCTTGTGTTTTTCATAGTGTCTTAATAGGGGCGGACTACACTGTGTAGCTATACTTAAAGGTGTATGAATAAATGAGTAATAAATTCAATGTAATGGATGTACAGGGTCGTATTATTGTTTTATCCGAGAATACGTCGATTATTCTAACTCTAGTGTTTGCACTGACTGTTTTAGCTGCTATCGGCTTCTTTGCTATGACCATCTATACGTTTATTAATTCCGCTTTAATGTCTATACCCTTTATTGTTGGCGGTATTAGTAGTACTATCTATGCATTCATATTTAATCATCTACGTAAGAAGGGAGATATGAGTGTTGATAAAGCCGTGCTTCCAACAATTAGCGGTGGTGTTGTTGAAGTTACTAAGAAGACTAGTATTTGGATAACATTAGCGTATGCTCTAGTGGTATTAGGGCTCATAGCAGCTCTAGGCTTAATAGGTTATGGTGCATATACCTATATTTCCAATGGCATTGGTTTGAATTTAGTCTTCGGAGGAGTTGTTGGTGCAGTTATAGCTTTAATGTATATTGCTGTACTAGGGTTTTTGAGAACGAAAATTGATTTCCCATTAAACAATGTCATTGTGAGGGATACTGCTGGTCAATTAATTGAATTATATAAGAGAAAGTCTATCTGGCTCACCCTCGGAATGATAATATCAGTTATAGTAGGTTTATTATTTATTGTCTCGGGAATACTAGCATTTACTAATACAGGTTTTATCTCAACATATATGAATATGCCTATGCAAACACCATTAACATATAATGCACAGCAAACATATGGTCTCAACCTAGCATCAATTATGGGCATGGTAGCTGGCCTACCGATTCTAATAGCGGGGTTAGCTATGTTCGTAAGTGCAGCAGTACTTGGATTCCTTAGAGTGCGCGGCCATGTAAGACCCTACAGCAGTAATAGTCTAGCTTATCCTATACAACAACCAGTAATGCAGACCTATGCTCCCAGTAGAACTATAGGAACAAATAATTATCAAGAAGACTTTGTAAGAGAAGAAGAGCAGTATAATGAAGACGATAATAGTATAGAAGAAAACGAATAAACTTTACCAGGAAAATATATGGGGAATACATCCCCCTGATTTGTTTTTAACTCAAATTTTTATCTAATAGTACAGTATTCTTTAACATGAGGTGTATAGTTTATGGTTGAAAGATATGTTTTCGTTACTGGAGGAGATCGGGGTATAGGTAGAGCGATTGTATTAAAGTTTGCTAGCAACGGGTATCATGTAGCATTTAGTTTTCACCGTAACGTTGAGGCCGCTAAAGAAACTCTAAGACTTGTAAAAGAGAATAGTAGTGATGGTTTTTATGTTAGAATGGATGTATCCGATGAGGAAAGCGTTAAGAAAGCATATAATGAGGTCTCTAAGAAGATTCCATACTTAAATGTTCTCGTAAACAATGCTGGTATAATATATTTTGGAGGAATAGAGGATACCTCTTTGGATGTCTGGAATAAAGTGATAGCCGTTAATTTAACTGGAGTATTCCTCGTAACAAAATACTTCCTACCACTATTAAAGAGGGCTCCGTGGGCTAGTATAGTAAATATTTCAAGTATTGCTGGCCAGACTGGTAATGTTGTAGCTTCAGCAGCTTATTGTGCTTCCAAGGCTGGTGTTATAGGCTTAACTCGTAGATTAGCTGTAGAACTAGCACCCCATATACGTGTTAACGCAGTTGCACCAAGCTTTGTTGAAACCGACATGGTTAAAGAATTCATAGACACCCCTGAGAAGCGGAAGAGAATAGCAGAGCTTCACCCATTAAAGGACATAGCCAAGCCAGAAGATATAGCGGAAGCGGTATTCTTCCTAGCAACTCCTTCATCGAGGTTCATAACGGGACAAGTATTAGGAGTAAATGGTGGGAGACTAACGTGTTAAAAATATTGTTTTTCTCCATTGACATTATTACTTAAATGCTATACCATCTACATTCTCTACGAGAATGCCTTTATATAGGAAATCTATTTGTCTTAGAGCAGCATAGTAATCGAAATCGTTGAGAGCACTTATACCGTCTAATGGGACTATAACCTTATACCATCTTAGTGCAGCACTACCAGCTGTATGCAGTACGCATATGTTTGCTACTGTACCGACTATAACCACGTATTTTATACCGTAAACTCTAAGTAGGTCATCGATAGGTGTACCGTAGAATCCATCGTACCTGGTTTTCTCTACAACTATATCGTTTTCACTAGGTTTTAACTCATCAACTATTTCCCAGCCCCAAGTACCTTTTACTACATGCTCGCCCCAAATCTCGAATTCAGGGTCACTTTTATAGTGGGTATCTTTAGTATATATGATTAGAACGTTGTTTTCCCGTGCTTTATCCAGTAGTCTCCTTATACTCTCTATTGTGTCTTTAGCTGTAGGCACTACCAGTTTGCCTCCAGGTTTAACAAAATCGTTTTGCATATCAACTACAATAATAGCTGTTTCCTCAGCTGGTAATTCAACTCTATCATGAATTTTTATCTCAGGAACCTTTACAGTAATGTTACCTACGACCTTCATGATATATTCACCTAGGAAACACATTATTAATGAATATGCCTTCTAATAAAATAATATTTAATTAAAAACATATTTAGGCTAGTTTTATCCCCCAGACCCTCCATGCCATGGAGAATCCTTCCAGAGGGCATCCCATAGTTCTTGTTCCGATATTATTTCTTTCTCAGCTATGTTCTTCTTTACGTCTAATAGTATTTTATGATGTTTTACTTCATCGTCATGTATTGCCGCTAGTATTAGTTTTATTTTCGGATCCCCTATTTCCTTTAATAATTTCTCCGTCAACTCTATCATTTTTGCTTCAGTTTCAATATGCTTCTTCACCGCCTCGCTAATAGTTTCTAGTTCATTACTAGATAGTGCTGGTTGTGTTTCTGATATTATTCTAGTTAATGCTTCATACATTACGCTATGCTTACGTGAATCTAACGCTATACTCTTTAGCAATACTTGTAATACGGGGTGCGCTATACTGTGTGCAACATATTCTAGTTCCTCAGCGTAATTCCTCTCTTCTTCAATCATTCTACGAGCTATTTCAAGGAGTTTTTGCATAGCTGTACCCTTTAGCCTTGTCTTAATACTATTATTGCTCTAGGATATTTTACACGAAGCGCTAAGGTTTCCCAGAGCCTAAACACGTGGCCTCCATTCTCTGGTCCAATGTAGTCTATTATCGTGTCTGCTCCTATAGCTAAATCTATTACGTACTGGTTAGCTGAGACAAGTATTGCAGTATCGTCTGGGAGCTGTTTTAATATTACCACATCACTTACAATGTTCTTAAGCCTAGCTAATTCCATTACACCTGTTTTCTCGTGTACTGCTACGAGCTTAGTATATCGGGATGGACTAACAAACAATACGTAGGGTTCCGGAATACCCTCTTTAACGAATAATGATATTACCTTAGATACCTCCTCTACTGCTGATCCACTCTTTGACCAATCTGTTATTTTCTCAGTTAAGACACCCTCTGTTGATAATAGCTGTTTTAACAGGTACTCGTCTTCGAGTAACCCTAGCCTAGCTGCTGCATAGAGAGCTGGCGAGAAGTCTGGTTTCTCTCCACGCCTCCGTGCATGATCTATCATATGTTGGCTTATAGTGAACTTTACGCTTAATTCCTCTAGGGGTATAAGTTTTCTCCCCTTAGGTGAAATTACTTCACCTACACTTATCTCCTCAACTACTACTGCCTCAACACCTCTACCGGGATTGTATATTGGAAGGTATTTTCTAAGTACTCTACTGGTATTAGCTACCTCGAGTATTTTCTTCTTGAAATACTCCCATTCATCTAGTGTGAATGCTTCCGGAACATTACGGGTTTCTACATTATTGTTCTCTGGTGGATCCGGTATGTTTTCTATACCAGTTAGTTCTTCTACTTCCTTCTTACCACTTGCTAGCTCCTCAACTTGTTCTGGGTCAAGTGTTTTCAGTAATGTGAGGAATTCTCCAACATGAGTTTTCTCTTCTTTCGCTATATCTTCAAATACTTTCCTAAATCGCTCGTCCTCAATTGATCTAGCAAACTGTAAGTATAAGTTTACTGCATCGAGCTCCGCTATTATTGCTAGCCTTAATGCTTCGGCTAATTCATCCTTACTAAACTTCTTGGATTGTAGTTCTAGGGGGTTTTTAGCCATCATACATTATACACCGTAACGACTAGTAGAAGAAGGTTCGAATTCCTTCTCCTAAATTTAAACACTGTTAAACACTACTATTAAGATTTGTGGTAATAATATTTAGAATACGCAATCCTAGTGTGCTTCGAGTAGAAGAGGCCTAGCTATAAGAACTCCACGCAATCCCATAATATTGTTTAACAACTTTTTTATTCTATCGGTATCGCCGCGAACTATTATAGCAAGCATGCATTTCTCTTTATCTAAGTGTACGTGAACCGTTGATACAACTATATCAAGAAATTCGTGTTGGAGGTCAGTTAGTTTTTCATCAACATGACCTACGTCGTGATTATAGACTACTCCGATAATGCCCACTGCCTTACCAGCGAGCCTCCACCTATGTTCTGCTATGAAGAGCCTTAATGCTTCTTGAACTAGCTTCGACTTACTCCTTATACCCGTAGTTCTCATACATAGCTCTAAGTCTTTTACGAGTTCATCTGGAACATATACTCCAAACTTTGTTTTCGACTTATCTTTATCGGGCATTGTGAATCACGCTAGCTACTAAGGTATTGTTTATTTGTATTCAGTATATTATCTCTATAGTGTCCAGTTTTATTAAATTATACGTTATTTTGTATAAAACATTTGTTAAAAATCTTTTAAACAAATATTATGATAAAAACTATTATACCCTGATAACAGTGTTATAGTATTGTGGTAACATGACGAAACCCAGACCCATGACTCTTGATGCACTAGCCTCTGCTTTTGGAGGAGAATCAATGGCCCACATGAGATACCTAGTCTTCGCTGAAATAGCTGAAAAAGAAGGCTTCCCTAATGTAGCACGATTATTTAAGGCAATCGCCTTCGCTGAAAAAGTACATGCTTCAAATCACTATAATAGGCTAAGAGGGCTTGAAACAGACCTCAAAGTTGTTGCAGGAGGTACTTTTGGGCCAGGAAACACCTCTAAGAACTTAAAGCTAGCTATTATGGGAGAGGAATTCGAAGTAGAGGAAATGTACCCGGCATATATCGAGATAGCAAAACTCCAGGGTGAAAAACAAGCTGAAATAAGCTTTAAGTGGGCTTTGGAAGCCGAAAAGATACATGCTGAGCTATATAGGAGGGCTAAGGAGCATGTTGATAAAGGAGAAGACATGCCCATAGATGGGAAGATATGGATATGCCCTATATGTGGCCATACACATGTGGGCCCAGAGCCTCCGGAGAAATGCCCTGTTTGCGGAGCACCTAGAGACAAATATGTAGGATTCTAAAATTAAACCATAGAGACCGCTGAATAATGTTTACTCTATCTTAATTTTTTAGAAGATTTTTTATCTTTAGCTTGGTGGATAAACTAGATAATAATTTGATTATTATTGAATAATTCTTATACTAAACTCAAAATTTATTTTAGCTTAGCTGACACAAGACTATACTGGGTTCGAGTTATTGCCGTTAAAGTCTAGCCTAGATAGGCGTATCTGGGATCATCCCATAATAACGTTTAAGCGTGGTAGGAAAATCAAGTTCTATTTTGAGGGTGTTGAAGTAGAAGCATATGAAGGAGAAAGCATTGCTGCCGCACTCTACGCTATTGGCGTGGATGTTTTATCATGGAGCTCTAAGCTTGAACGTCCACGTGGAGCTTTTTGTATGATAGGTAAATGTAGTAGCTGTTTCATGAAAGTAGATGATATACCCAATACTCGTACATGCATTGAACCTGTAAGGGAGGGGGTCCGAGTTGAGAGGCAGAAGGGTTTAGCTGAAATACCGCCATCAACTATTGTCTATGAAGCTGAAGACGAGGAAGTACTAGAGGCTGACGTATTAGTCATTGGCGGTGGCCCAGCTGGCCTAGCGGCAACCTTGGCAGCCGCAAAACACGGTTTAAGTGTTCTAGTAGTAAACGAGCACTTTAGGCTTGGAGGACAACTTGTAAAACAAACTCATAAGTTCTTCGGCTCTAAGGAACTGTTTGGAGGCTTACGTGGATTCCAAGTAGGCGAGGAGCTTGCAAAGAAGGTAACTAGTTATGATAACGTGAGGGTATTACTCCAAACTACAGCTTACGGTATCTTTCGTGGAGGATGGGTTGGATTAATGAGTAAGAATAAACTTTACCGAGTAAAGCCTCGGTACATTGTAGCTTCTACTGGTGCTAGTGAGAGATATCTTGCTTTTCCTGGAAACGATTTACCAGGCGTCATGGGTGCTGGTGGTGCTCAAACACTAATGAATGAATACGGAATACTGCCTGGAGACGAGGTTTTAGTAGTTGGCTCGGGTAACGTTGGCGTAATAGTATCTTACCAGCTATTACAGGCTGGTGCTAGAGTTAAAGCAATAGTAGAAATACTCCCAAGAATAGGCGCGTGGTTCGTACATGCAGCAAAAGTGCGACGCTATGGAGTACCAATACTAACGAAACACACAGTCAAAGAGGTTTGGGGTAAAGATAGAGTTGAAGGTGCAACTATTATTCAAGTAGATGATAAGTTTAAACCAATACCAGGAACTGAGAAGAACATACCGTGTAACCTCGTATTAATAGCTGTAGGCTTAACACCCGATACCCGCTTATTTGCTCAAGCTGGAGCAGTTATGAAGTGGATTCCAGAACTAGGAGGATTAGTACCACTTCGCACAAAGTATCTTGAAACAAGTATTCCCGGAATGTATGTTGCGGGCGATGCCTCGGGCATAGAGGAAGCTACAACCGCTATTATTGAGGGGGAAATAGCTGGATTAAGTATTGTTTTGAAGGAGAAGAACAATAGGGAAGCAGCGGAGCGTAGAGAAAAACTTCTCAAATTCTTATGGGAAGAATATCGTAGAGCACCCGTTGTAGCAAAGGCGCGTGAGGGCAAGCTGAAGGCTACGGTTAGCGAGGAGGAAATGGAGGAGCTTCGAAGAAAGTTTCCTTCACCAGTATTCAATCCCAAGACTTCTCCGTGAGGTGGTATGCTATTTCGAAGAACGGTATACCCGAGTATAAGAGAACTGGGATAATCACCCCAGATACCTTACGGGAAATGAGGCTTCTCCCCCCACCTGAGCGTTTGAGGAGAGGCCCCGTCGCTATAGCTGAGTGTCCCGAAGAGATACCGTGTAATATATGTGTAGATGCTTGCCCCTTCAACGCTATATCGATGAAGACTATCAACGATATACCTAGAATAGACTGGGATAAATGCATTGGTTGTGGTGTATGTGCTATAAAGTGCCCTGGATTAGCGATATTTATTGTGGACTTATCGAAACCAGGTAAGGCGCTCGTATCAGTACCCCACGAGTTCTTACCTAAGCCGAGTAAAGGAGACTTTGTGATTCTATTGGGAAGGGATGGAAAGAGACTAGGTAAGGGGAGAGTTGTAAAGGTTTGGGAGTATAATAAAACTCTTCTTGTAACAGTTGAAGTCCCCGAAGAATATGCTATGGAGGTGAGAGCTATATGGGTGGAGGAAAAAGACACCCAATAATAATCTGTAGGTGTAAGGATATAACATTAGAAGACGTAGAGAAAGCTATTGATGAGGGGATAACCGATTTAGAAACACTTAAACGTAGACTAGGCCTTGGTATGGGGCCCTGCCAGGGGAGAACATGTATTCCTTTAGTAATAGGTATTCTTGCAAGAAAACTAGGTAAACCCGCCGACGAGCTAATGATTCCACGTGTACGTGCACCCGTGATTCCAGTTCCCGTTAACCTTTTGTTGAAATCAATTGATGCTAAAGGTGATAGCGTAGATGATTAAGGCTAAAGTACTCATTATAGGTGGCGGTATTTCCGGGCTTTCAATAGCATATAACCTCGTGTTACGCGGAGTAAAAGACATAGTCGTTGTTGAAAAAGACTACTTGGGTGCTGGCTCTACTGGTAGATGTGCTACTGGTATACGTGCTTCATTTACTTCAAGAGAACACGTAGTATTAATGAAACATAGCATAGAATTATGGAAAGAATATGCTCAAGGAGAACTAGGGAGACACGGATTATACTATGATCAGGGAGGATACATCTGGTTAGCATCAAGAGAAGAAACAGCGAGAAAAATGGAAGAACTAGTACACTTACATAATTCTCTAGGAGTACCAACCCGAATTATAGGTATAGATGAACTTAAGAAAATAGTTCCACCAATAGAAACTAAGGGTATTGTAAGCGTAATGCTTGACCCAACAGCTGGTAAATCCTATCCCTTCGATACACTCTTCGCCTTCTATAATCTACTAAGAAAAAGAAGTGTAAAAATACTCGCACATACTAGGGTTGAGAAACTACTCGCACGAAAAGACCGAGTATATGGAGCTAAAACAAACCTTGGAGAGATACATGCTGATATAATAGTGGTTGCTGCTGGTGCCTTCACGCGAGACCTCTTATCACCTCTAGGCGTAAAAATACCAGTAAAAAATATGCCGCGCCACGTAATGTTAACAGAAGCCTATAAACCCGCCTTTAGACCATTAGTAATAGATTGGGATAGTCCCGGAGTACCATACATAGTTCAAACGAAGGAAGGAAGTTTCTTCATTGGAAGAGATATTGAAGAAGAACCCGAACTCTCACTATATTCTCAGAGAATAGATTTTATGCCAAAAGCCGTGAAACCACTAGTAAGATTCTTTCCATGGCTTAGAAACACACGTATCCTCAGATACTGGATGGGATACTATATAACGACACCAGACCACCATCCCATATACGGGCCAGTAAAAGAATACCCTAACCTCTACATAGCTACTGGTTTCAGCGGACACGGCTACATGATGGGCCCTGTAACCGGCAAAGTAATAGCCGAATGGATTATTGATGGTAAACCATCAATAAAAGCTGCTGAAAAACTAGTACTAGAACGATTCAAGAAAGGAATGTTGATAAAAGAACTAGCAGTAGTGGGATAGATGAAACAACTAACTATTTTGATACAATATACCTACCTTTTTACTATAAGATTACCAATACAACTAGGTATGTATTTTTCGAATTCAAGGGTTTATGAACGAAAACTTGAGTTGTCCACTATTCTAATGTACATAGTAGAATAGTGAACACCCTAGGATATGATGAAATGAAGCATGCTATTACTAAGTGCGCATGAAGGTATCAAAACTTTACAAGAAATTCTATTTAGGTTGAAGAAATATGTAGTTGAAGATAAGAAGAATTTCCCAGCCAGATGTTCTATTAAAGATTTTAACAAGGCACAATTCCATATTACAGTAAAAAAATAAATATTTCTCTATGATAAGTATTTAGGGGGGTTAATTCGCTTCCCTTAATCCTAGTAATTGCCGCAGTCGTCTTATTGACTGTTCTCGCTTCTAATACACCATTGATTAGAGGAAAACTTGTAGCCCGGAGACTACTGTATATTGGTGCTATTTTATTAATAGT
>CAZWTS010000250.1:0-11955 GCA_964637085.1 uncultured Desulfurococcales archaeon
ACTGGTAAGCCTTATTGCTGAGCAACTCTTATCTAGTACAATGAAAAAAGCATGGGGGCTAGCGTGGTTGAAGAATCGTGACATAGTAGTTATAGGGGATAGCGAGGAATGTATTGAAGCCATAGACGAGATCAAAAAGAACATACCCCACGCGAAGATTTCATGGGTTACAGATAAGCAACCAAATATAACCATAGACGTAGACTACGTGGTTGGTAGCCTAATAGATACTGAGACTTTGCGTAGGGGAGGAGTAGATAAAGCAAAACACGTTATTGTCTGCCCGAGAGACGATTCAATAGGCGTTCACATAGCATTGCTTGCACGTAAACTCAACCCTAATGCACGCATAATACCCTTAGCGAGAACCTATAAGACAGCTGAAGTCTTAGAAGCCGCTGGGTTCCAATACGTTGTTCCTACAACTATAACTGCACGAATCCTCGCCAGCATGGTGTTCGAAAAAGACGTCGCCCTACTATTAAGCGACTTAACTACTATAAAGGGTGTTGGAGACCTCGTAGAAAAACCAGCCAGTGGCTACGTTGGCCTAACTATGGAGGAAGCCTTATTGAAGGCTAAGCGGGAGGAGGATGTTATAATAGTGGGTGTAGCCAAGCCCTCTGGTGAAATAATAGTTAATCCCCCACTAGACTATAGGATTTCTAGTGAGGATAAACTACTAGTTGTTAAGGGCTCGGGAAAACTTAGTAGAATGGTTTAACTCTCTCATAGGATTACCGCTTGGTTTTCTCTAAATCTTTAGCGTATTCTAATGCTAGGTTTAATGTATTCTCAACTATATCGTCAAGGTATTCTGGGTCATACTTAGCTGCTACATACAATGTATTATTCTTTGGTACAAATGCTACATGCTTTAACAAGTCGGGCTTCTTAACTCTTTCCAATAGTTCTACTAGTCTCATAACTAGTGTATGATCATTGTATACGGCGTAGTATTCCCTCCCCCTAATAATTCGCTTGTCTATTCTAAGGCCTCGTGTATCTATAGCCCTCTTTATCCCTCGACGATAATAGCCTTTCTGTACTAAGTGGGCTTCCCGTGGAACTTTTTTATTATACCAGTAGACTAGGAATATTCTATCGAAACGAGTTGTAAGTAAGCTTATGGGGAAGTAGAATATACTATGTCTTGGTATTAGTATGAAGGTTACTTCAACTCTATCCAGTACACCCTTTAAGAGCTTGTAGAGGGCTCGGAAACCAACATAGACTCCAATCCACCAATAGTTCTTGTCAACTGGTTTGTATAGTTCCTCTAGCCTCCTTGCAGTAAACTCTATTAGTTTTAAATTAACCTTCCTTCCACGATAGAATTGTGCTACAGCAACTAGAGATAATACTATAAATATAATAAAGAGGTCAACGTCTCTTAAACCAAACCAATCACTCAAGAAGAGATGCCACCTTCTCCAATGCTTTAAGCCCACGGGGTTCTGATGGAAGTAGGGGTACCTTCCTAATAGTTATGCCAGTAAACTTTTCTGATACTAGTTTTAATACTTCTTCTTGGAGTTTCAAGCGCTCCTCGTATCCCTTACCAATGCTTTCAGGGGGGAGTACTTTATTCACCACTAACGCCTTCATTTCTATACCGTATTTTCTTAGAGTCTTCAATGCTTTTTCTGCCTCAAATACTGGTAGCATTTCCGGGTTAACCACCATTACGATGCTCGAGTAGTCTTTACTCGTAAAGATATTATTTACCCATTCTATATCGTTCCTATAAGACTCTAGTTCACGGAAGACTGGGTCGTCATGGGGGTCGTAGGGTAGTGTTATTGTTTCACTACCTATTCTTACTTTTACTGGTTCACCAGTTATTCTTGCAATAATTCTTCGCCTATCTAGTATTGCTAGACGTAGCTGCATTAGCCTATTAATCCATAGAAGAGTTATAGTTGGTAGAGCCATTATGCGTACTGTTAACCCAGTTGGAGGGGTATCAAATACTATTATATCGTATCTTCTACTCCTACTATTATCTTTAAGGATATCTAATATTTTCTCTAATGTAGCATATTCCTCTATGCCGGGAGACTCTCTTAGCACGTCAATGTATTTATCTAGGTTTAAGACTGTGAGGTACTTGTAGAAATACTTCATTTTCTCTGATAGCTCTCTAAGATACCTATTAACCATAGCGTCGAAGTCTACTTCACTAGCCCAAAGATTCTCTACTATTCGTCTGGGCTCATCTACTAGTTCTGTATCCAGTACGTCTCCTAGATTATGTGCTGGGTCTAAGCTAACAATTAGTACACGGTAACCCTTGAGAGCTAGCCTATAGGCTAGTGCAGAAGATATGGTTGTTTTACCTACACCGCCCTTACCCATAACAAATACTACGTGGTAGCCTAGATCACTACTAGGTTTAAATAAGTCATAGAACACGAGCCATCAATCCTCTTACCTAGTGTTAGGTTACGTCGAAGAGGCTTGCTATCTCGCTTAATGCATCATCTAGTTTCTCACTTGTCCGCTGCATTACTATTAGTTCCCTCCCCAAGTGGGGGAGGAGTCTTAAGCTAAGAGTTGTTGGTGGACTCGGTAATCCTATAAATGAGCCCAGGATGACTAGTGCAAAAATATTCTCATATTCTCTTAGCTCTAACTCTATGTATTCGAGACTCTGAGACTTGAATATACCGGATACTATCTCCGTTATTTTAGAAAAAATAGAATGTTTTTTCAAGGATGTAAAAACACCTCTACTCTACTCTACGTGCCGGCTTCTTTTCTAGTTAACGCTAGTATCCACTCAGCGAATAAGTAGAGGTTCAAGCCCACACCTATAACCGTTATTGCTCCAACTGTTGCTGCTGTTACAAGGTTCTTAGCCCATAGCGCGGGTATGACTACTACTAGGTACCATATTAGGGCTAGAGTAACAGTTATCCACATGAATATTGCTGGTGCAACAGTCAATCCCTTGCCTAGACCCGTAGTCTTCTGCACCTTTATAACCCATACCGCAATAGTCATTAACGCTAGACTCGATAACAATTGATTCATACCAGCAAAGGCTGGCCATATTACTAGGAACTGCTTAGTATATGCTAGTAAGACTCCAATAACAGCTATTAGTGCTGAAGCAAACCAACGGTTAGCTAATACCTTATAGGCTCCTTCAGCAGTCTTCTTCAAAGGCTCCATTAGCTCCTGCCAAGCATATCTTCCTAGTCTCGTAGCAGTATCGAGGCTCGTTAACGCGAACGCAGTTATCCATAGAGTAGCAAATATTGCTACTGGATCAAAGGGTAAGCCATAGGCTCCCTCTACAGCGTAAGCATAGCTGTAGGGTATAACCGTCCACTTCAACTTATTCGCTACCGCAGCATACATGGCGCCAAAAGTTGCTGGGTCATGGAGTTGTTGTAGTGTTGCTGCTTCAAGTCCCGCTTTCTCGAAGGCTAGGAAACCGAATGCTGCTAGGCTGCCTATTACTAGAGTTGATAGGAAGCCCTCGGTTAACATGCCGCCATAGCCTACTAGGAGTCCGTGGGCCTCATTTGCTAACTGCTTGCTACTCGTACCACTACCTACTATACTGTGGAATCCCGATAAGGCTCCACATGCTACAATTAATGGTATAGTCGGCCAGAAGGGTGATGGCTGGCCTCCTACAACGTTTGCACTAAATGTTGTAAAGGCGGGGAATTGTAGTGCTCCTAAGCCCTTAGCGGCTACTACTATTAGTGCTGAGCCTCCTAGGGCTAAGCTAAACCATAGTATGTATGCGTTCATGTAGTCTCTTGGCTGCAGCAACACCCATACGGGGAGACTAGCTGCTATTATAATGTATACTAGTAGTATTACAAGCCATGCGTTAAAGTCTAATGAGAACCCAGCAGCCTGTACCACGTAGCCTCCATAAATTGCTAGCGCTATTAGAATCCACCCTACAACTGTTCCTCCCTTAAACCCTAGAGGTGACTTATACATTAAGTAGCCTATTAATGGTGCTAGTAGTATCATTACGAATGATGCAAATCCAGCACCGGGTACTTTAGTAAACAATGCCGATATTACGAAGGCGAAGGCTGCCACTACTAGGATTAAGGCGAACCATATATAGGTATTGAAGGCGTAGAAGGCTCTACGGCTCATAAGCTTACCCGATATCCATGCTATAGTGTGGCCATCGTATCTAACTGATGACATTAGCGCTAAGTAGTCGTGGACTACTCCTACGAAGACGTTGCCGAACCATACCCATAGTAGGGTTGGAAGCCAGCCCCAGGCCATAGCGATAGCCGGTCCTACTATGGGGCCTGCTCCAGCAATACTAGCGAAGTGGTGGCCGTATAATACGTACTTGTTTGCGGGGACATAGTCTACGCCATCGTATAGTCTTTGAGCTGGTGTCTGGCGGTTCGGGTCTGCTTTCACTACTTTTTTCTCGAGATATTTTCCGTGGGTCATGTAGAATACGGCGTATAGTATTAATCCTATCACTATTATGATAGCCGTATTCATTATGGTTTCCCACAATTAATAATGAAGGAAGTCATTTAAAAACGTGCCCTTGATTGAGACTAGTAAAAATTTTGTTAAGTATAGACAAAATGTAATGAATTGAAAGGAAATAGAAGTTTAACGCAACAATATTACTTATTGCGTAATAAGTTTACCACATATTTAGTAAGTTTTTCTAACTCTATGGTCTCCTGTCTACGTTCTAGTAGGTCTCTTACAACAACCATACCCTTACTATACTCTCTTGGTGCTACGTAGACTAGTATTCGTGCTCTACGCTTGTTAGCGTATCTCAATGCTTCTTTAATCCTCCTCCTCATAACGTCTATTTCTACGCGTAACCCATTACCACGTAGTCTATAAGCTATTTCTACTGCTTCACGATATAACTCTCTACTAGACACAACGAATACGTCTAATGGCTCAAGTTCTTCCTTTACTAGTCCGAGTTCTTCTAATAACATTACTACTCTATCCACGCCAATAGCAAATCCGGTTGCAGGAGCTCCAGGTCTCCTATATAGTCCTAGTAGTTCATCGTATCTCCCCCCTCCTCCAAGAGCAAGCCTCCTCCATTTCTCTTCTCCGAGTATAGTATAGGCTTCGAAGACTAGTCCAGTATAGTATTCTAGTCCACGTACAATAGAGGCGTCAAAGAATACTTTACCTATTACTCTATAGGCTTCTAGGAGTGAGACTAGCTCCTCGTAGAATCCTCTTAGCTCCCCATTAACGTCTGCTATAAGGTCTATCGATTCTTTTAAGGGCTTCCGAGTAGCAGTAAATTCTACAATAGCGTTTACTTGCTCCTCACTTAATCCCTGCTCATATAGTTGTTTAGTGAATTCTTCTTCTCCTATCTTCCACCTCTTATCTATTAGTCCTAGTATTTTCTGCTTCTTCTCCTCTGGAACCCCATATTTTCTGAGGAAAGACTCCATAATCCTCCTATCAAATAATCTCACTTCAACATCTACGTCGACTTCAAGGTAGGATTCAGTAAACAATGCTATTACTTCGGCATCTGCTTCAACATGAGGTGACCCTATGAGTTCTACTCCATATTGCCAGAATTCCCTCCATCTACCAGCTTGCGGTTCATCATATCTCCATACACGTGAGAAATAGCATAGTCTTAATGGCTTGGGTAGCTGGGGGTTCATGGCTACGTATCTAGCTATGGGAACCGTCATATCGAATCTTAATCCCAGCTCTCTACCCGCTTTATCTTTAAACCAGTATATTTCGTCTCTTACTTGTTCCCCCGCCTTAGTCTCAAGTATCCATAGGTATTCGAGAACTGGTGTTTCTATGGGATCATACCCCCACTTTCTAGCTAGGTTTATCCATTTATCTCTAAGACTAGTTATAATGCGCCAGAGCCCGGGCTCGTAGTCTCTCATACCTCTTGGGGGCTGTAGTTTTCTTTGCTGTGCAATAAGCAACCACCTTCTCTTATTTTCTTCTTCCTGTAGGGGACTATTATGGCTGGTATTGTAATAAGGTTTATTCTACTACTAGTCTACTGTTTCCTCTAAGCTCTCGGAGTTCTCTGCGAATGGTCTTGTCTATTTTCTCGCCTATTTCTGTTGCCCGCAGACTCGCTGCTTCAACAGTCTTCATCATAGCTGCTTTTACGCCTTCTGATTCAAGCATCATTAATCCCTTTATAGTTGTCCCGGCTGGTGTTGTTACTTCATCTCTCATTTCCACGGGGTGTACCCGTCTATTCTTTAAAAGCTTGGCTGTTCCCTCTAATACGTCTAGAATGGCATTGTAGGCTAGGTCGCGGGGCATTCCCACGGCTACTGCTCCTAGAACCATAGCATCTATTATTTCGGCTAAGAAGGCTGGACCGCTACCAGCTAGCCCCGTCCAAACATCTAGTATTTCCTCTGGAACCCAGTATACTGTACCCATACATGTTAGCATTTCCTCTATTAAACCCCTATATTCTCGGCCATTAGAATCAGTTGATACGGCTGTAGCAGACAAGCCTACTAGAGCATTAATATTAGGCATAGCCCTATAAACTATAGCACCAGTTAACGCTTCTCTTAGAGTAGATAGTTTTACACCAGCCATAACCGATAGGACGATCTTATTCCTCCAAGCACTTCTCTCAACTTGTCTCAAAACCACGGGGAAATGATATGGTTTAACAGATAATACTATGAGCTGAGCTTTCCTAACAGCTTCATTATTATCGCGTGTAGCAATAGCTCCCAATTCTTTTGCTTGGATGAGTGTTTTCTCCCTCCTACCCGTAGCAATAACTGTTAAATCACTATGGCATTTTCTCACAGCCCGTATAATAGCTGAGCCTATTTTACCAGCGCCAATAACTGCTAGAGTTTCTATGTCTCGTAGACTCTCCACTCCCCACCGCCTAAGTGTTAAATTATAGTGTAGACTAGCGTACACGGGTATTTATAAGGTTAACTATATCCCCGAACGTGGGATACTTTATCCCACATATACTTTAATAGTGGGTCCCACATATAATATTGACTGGGGATAAAGGAGATGGCGGTTAAAGTAAGAGTTGATAATCGTGGAAGAATAGTTATCCCTAGAGAAATACGTGAAAAACTAGGAATAGAAGCTGGTAGCGAGTTATTACTAGATGTTTCCGGTGATAAAATAGTAGTTAAGAAGAAATACGATCCCTTTAAAAAATTGGCCTCAATACTGGGAGAATTATCGTTTGATAGATCGATACGGAGGATTGCTGAAGAGCAGGGTCTAAGAGAATTAGAGGGGAAACGTTTTGCCGCTTAGAGTTCTAGTTGAAACTGATTTCCTCTTAGCATTAAATCCTAGAGATAGGAATCATGAGTGGGCTCTAGGCTTATTGAAGGAAGCTAGAAACAATAATATATTATTGTATATTTCGCCAGCCGCTCTAATAGAACTAGCATTATTCTTAAAGAGTAGGGGTATGAGTAGTAGGGTTCTCACTGAAGTATTTGAAGCATTAAGTGATGCTATAACACTATACACAACACCCCATTATCCAGTACTATCCCTTAAGCATCTACGATACGCTCTAGAACTGCAATCAAAGTATCCGGAGCTTTCATTCTTCGACTCCATACATGCATCTATATCGATAATAGATAGACTAGCGTATATGGGGTTAGACAATATTATTAAGAGAGTAATAGAAGCCGAGAAAACCGTGTAGCATAGCGTGTTTTAGAGTATTCCTCCTCGATAATGTATTGTTGCTGGACAGCCAAGGCATTTACCGTTAACGTATTTATGGCAACTACTACAATCCCTACCACAGGGTGCTATTTTTCTATTCTTCTCAACGGTTACTTCTATGGGGAGGAATTTAGGTTTTACTAGATCTGCTATAAGGTAAACCTCACTTCTCCTAATACCCTTCATACGTCTAACCGTGCATACAGTTGAAATACATTCGAGTACCTCGTTGTTTTCAGCAACCATTAATGCTAGTAGATTATATCCGCCAACCATGGGAGCCAATAATATTATTCTTGGACAGTTTCTAAACCTCCCCGTAATCTCCTCCATATAGTCCTCGCTCTCTATCTCCATGAAAACTAGTACTAGTTTCAAACCAGTTTTCTCGGGGCTAAGCTCTCCCCGTATCTTTAGTATCCCCTGTTCTTCTAGTTGGCTTAAATGCTTCCTTACAGCTACATGACTTATCCCTAGTTCTCGGCCAATATCTATTAGATTCCTCCTCCCATTCCTACATAGGATGGAGAGAATCTTCTTCTTAGTACCACTTAAAGTCTTCTCTCTCCCCATTCCCCGCCGCCGCATCCATATCTTATAGGGTTCCCTATCTTTTTCCTCCCAGTAGAGTATTTATTAGGTTACGGAAGGCTCCCTGGAAAGCTGCAATCCAGAGTAATAGTAGGAGGAAGTATATGGTTAAACCGAAGTAGTCTACTACGCTTATACTAGTTATACCGTATACTACGTGTGTAGCAGCAACATAGGCTCCGAGGGGGAAGGTGAAAGCCCACCAAGATGTAGCGTAGGGTAGGTTTTTCTTCAACATATAGTGTAGGGTTACTAGTACTGCCATTAACAGCCACCAAACCCCACTACCCCAGAAGAATACTAGGAAGGCTCTTAGAGCACTAGTCATAGTTTCCCCAAGGAAGCCTGCATGCATTATTAGATTGTTTAATGCAACTGTACCAGCTCCTACTGGTCCAAGGTTTATCCACATAGTTGGAACAAGAGTGCTTGGGAGGGGTTTGTGGAGTAGGAATCTATAGACGCATACGGCTAGTAGGGCTAGGTATATGAAGAACCCGGAACCCCATGAAACAATATTGAAGAATAATCCAAGCTCGTATAATCCTCTACTCCACTCGCCTACTACTAGTCCTCCAACAATGGGTATAACTATTAATCCTACGGGCGGTATGAATATAGACGGGTTTATGTGGTCTAGTCTCACAGTCTCGCTTTTAAATAAGTTGTAGGGTACTATTACGCCTAGTATAAACGTTATAGTAGAGCCTAGGAGCCATAGAATTAATCCTATACTAGTCTGCTTTAATACTATTATATAGTCTGCAGCTAGAACCATAAGCCCTATTGGTAGGGTTGGATAGAAATTAGCCTTCACGGGATGTGATAAGTCTTCTAAGAATAAGCGTGGATACAATATTAGCTTACCAAACCATAGAGTAGATACTATAATAGCTATAACGGTGTTGAGGAGAGTAAAAAATACTGCAAGGAAACCTAGGAACGGGATATAAGTAGAATAGATATAGCTGACAACAGCTACAATACCAGTACCCATAACACAAGCACCATAACCTGGAGAAAACCCCCTAACAACTCCCTCCATAACACATCACACAAGGGCTACAGAAAGAAACCAGGTATAAAACAATAAGGTTACAGAACGTAACACTACTAGGGTATCATTCCGTAATATTAAATTTATTTCACCCCTCCAATACATTCTCTCATAGCATAGGGTGGTTCTAGAACCGTGGTCCTCGAATACTATAGTATGGGTAGAAGAATCCTACCACGAATACTCGGTTTATCACTCGTTAATATCTTCCTAGCTTATCTAAGCATTGATAATATTCGTAGAATCCTAGTATTCAAGGGCTTCCACATAGGCTTCCACATATCCCTCCCAATAACAGTTCCAACCATATGGGATTTCATAGAGCTCCCACCCACTCCTCCATCACAGTATATTGCTTCCTTCTGGTTCCTCATAGCACTCCTATCACTAATAGTAGACGCAGTAATATCCTATTTCTACATAAGAATACTAGTAACCCAAGGCTTCGAATACCAAGCCCAGAGTACTCCAATAAGAATAATAGACCTCATAGTCTACGGCCTAATAACCCTATTCTTCGCATTAATAATAGTAGCAGCGGGTATTGCAGCACTATTCCTATTCCCCCTAATAATAATCCTCTACTACTTCATATACGCGGCACCATACATAATAATCATTAGAGGAGACAATATAGGAAGAGCTCTAACAACAAGCATAAAACTAGCATCAACAACAGCCTACCTAGCCTACACTCTATCATATATAGGAATAATACTCCTCCTATCACCAATTCTAACAATAATAACAGTAAACCTAAAACTCCCAGGAATAATAATAGGCTCAATAATAGGCGGAATAATAGGCTTATGGCTAACCTCATCTACAACAGCAATGATCATAGACAAACTAGAACTAAAACCAGTTACCCCCCAAACAATAAGTTAAAGGATAAAAGGTGTTCTCTAAAACAGCTAGGGATAGAAAGACTATTGCTCCCACTATAATCGTTTAGCAGCTCTCAATAATATTATCCTAATATCTTCTGCTAGCCCTGGCTCTATGCCTACTCTTTCACGGTGAAGGTATTCTAGTCTCTTCTTAACCTCTTCTAATTCTCTCCTACTACCAGTTATTTCTATAAAGTCTTCTAGTCTTAGTATAGCGTCTCCGAGTCTCTCTTGATTAATATATGATACTATTAGTTCTGCTAGAGCTTCAGCAGCCATACGGGCATATTGTTTCTTCTCTAAACCAACACTGTGTTTTAGCACTCTCCTTAAATCTTCTACTCTAACCTCTAAACTCCTACTTAAACCACTAGTATGTTTTTCAATCCAGCCTAATACCTCTCTAGCACTACTAGGCCTCTCATCCTTACGCTTAGCCAGCAATTTTAATACAAGCTCGCTTAATTCTCCGGGAACACTAGGATTAAACTTACTCGGAGGCTCTGGCTCACTATATAGGATAGAAGCCATTATCT
Organism: uncultured Desulfurococcales archaeon; assembly: GCA_964637085.1. GTDB lineage: Archaea > Thermoproteota > Thermoprotei_A > Sulfolobales > WANQ01 > JALWGO01. The sequence goes on from CAZWTS010000250.1 coordinate 10,785, forward strand.
CAACTGGAGTACTCCCCTCAACAGGTGGTTTACCAGTTAACAACTCGTATAGTATTGCTCCAACCTGGTATAAATCAGTCCTAGCATCAACGCCGCCAAACCTCTTCTTATCTATTTGCTCGGGGGCAGCATACATTATAGACAAGTATACTTTACCAGTAGACCTACTACTCGTAGCACCTAGTACTCTAGCAAGACCCCAATCACTAATCTTTGGAACCAATCCATCCGCCAACAATATGTTCTGAGGCTTTAAATCCAAGTGAACAATACCCCTACTATGAGCAAAGTCTAAGCCCTCTAAAACACCTCTAACAAGCCTTAACGCAAGACTAACAGAAACTGGTTTATCAAGACTACTCAACCCCCTAACAAGTTTCCCAGCAACTCTAACACCCTCAATAAACTCCATCTCCAAGTAGGGGACGGGAACTATGTTAGCATCATAGAGTCTAACAATATTCCCATGGATAAGAGTCAGCCATAAACCAGCCTCCCTTAAAAACAACCTACCACTCTCCCAGTCAAGAAACAATGGAACCTTAACAGCAACAATCCTCCCATCCCTACGCCTCCTAACCCTCCAAACACGGCCAAAACCACCTTCACCAATAAACCCTAAAACCTCGTAGAACTCGCTTAAAGCCTCTGGAAAACCACCACCCAGTAAAAAACCACTAGAAGGCATAATAGAAGCACTAGACTGAACACTAGCAACTCCTCCCCCACTAGGCTTAGCAAGCTTAGCAGACTCCTCCACCTCCCCCCTAGCCTCCTGAGCCCTAATTAAACGCGGTTTAACATAGATTTTCAACCGATTATTTTTCTCCAACTCGACTCCAACAACATTAAGCTTCAAGCCAACAACCACTATAATACTACCAGCATACTCAGAGTAAATAGAAGCCTCTAACTTCTTACATTTACCACCGCCAATAGTTATGGGTGGTGAATCTAAACTACGACCCCTAATCCCCTCACCCTCAAACCCGATACCAGTAATACTAACTGGTACTTCAAGCTCATTGCAAACTTCGAGTACAGCATCAGAATACATTTTCTCAGTAAAATCACCCTCTAATCTAACCCTAAGACTATTATTGCCACGTACAAGTCTATCAGCAATATCTATAGCCTTAACAACCCCATCAACACCACCACCAACAACCCC
>CAZWTS010000251.1:0-3816 GCA_964637085.1 uncultured Desulfurococcales archaeon
TAATTTTCTTTTTACGAGTAATTCCTCTAAGGATTAGTGGGATTGTAAACCAAGTTCTCTGACTATGTATAATATCGTAGTCTTTTAAGTATTTGAGTGGTATTACTAGTAATTTGAAAAGGTATCTTATAAGACTCCCTGCCACTGATATATATAGTATCCTTAACCGATGTTCTTTAAAGTATTTAAATATCTCGTAGTCTATTGGCGTTTTTCTTCTATCCTGAGTGCCTATAAATAGTATGGAGTAATCTTTCTTAATAATGTGTTTTAGAATATTGAGTGCATATCTTATCGCTCCGCCTTTTGCTGGTCGTAAAGGATCCATAAGGTGTATCATAACTATTTTTCTTGAATTAGTCATAGGTGAAAACCTCTAGTCTTGTAGAGGAGATAGAAGAGATCTTATTACGTCTAGAATGTTCATTTTTCTCAAAGGAATACTTGATAAATCTATTTCATAGCTTAAGTACTTCGTATACTTATACGAGTCTATTAAACCTCTAATTATCGATATATAGTTATCTATTAGACTCGTATTATTAGGGTAAAGTGTTGCTTCAACTATTCTACGGATGATATATAATATTCTTACTAGGAGCCTGTAACGGTGATTTCTAGTTCTATTTAATGTTACGAGGAAATTACGTGTTGTTAAATATAATTTAAATGCTGATGTCCTTCTAAATGAAGCACTACCGTAGTGTCTTGCTGCGGGTAACGGGTAAGATATCAGCTTGTATTTCTTAGACCATGCCTTAAATCCTAATATTTTATCGTCAAAGTATGCAAAAAAGGGTTCGTCAAATATTTTTTCATTAGCATTTATTTTTATCAGATAGTCTATATCATAGACTGAGTACGCACCACTAATGAAAGTACATAGATGTGGTTTCTTAGGGGTGTTTATTGGCTGCCCCCTATATAGTGCGTGTGAAAATAATAGTTCGTCAACAATAAATCCCATATTGTCTACGTGTTTCTTATCCCAAGTCGCTATTATTCCCTGTATGCCTGCTACTTTCTCTTCCCTCAAGCTCATTAGTATCTCTACTAATTCTATTAGACTTGAAGTATAAGGTTCAGCGTCATTATTTAGAAGAACTATATATCTTGAGCCCCTATCTCTCAGTTTGAGCGCGAGATTATTTGCAGTAATAAAGCCGAAGTTTTCTTTAAGTCTTAGTATCTTTACTTGTTTCACTACTTTATTTTTCACGTTACTAATGAATTCTCTGATTATTTCAAAGCTTCCATCAGTGGATCCGTTATCAATTATTATTATTTCAAGATCGGGATAGTCTAGTTCAAATACTCCTCTTAAGGAGTTTAGGACTACGTCAAGTATATTCTTACTATTATAGTTTATCCATATAATAGTTGCCTTGGGCAACACCATATATTGGCGCCTATCGAAAAATCATCTATGTGGAGGATAGAACCAATCCCATGGTTTATTGCAACGTGGATCATTTGTCCTACCGTTAATTATGGCTGGTACTATTGACGGATCATTCCATGGTCTTCTTTCTTCATCGGGGTTCTTGTAATCATATAATCTTGTTGTAAAGTATAATAGTATTGCTGGTTCAGTTCCCAAAGCTTTAAAGCCATGCCAGTAATGGCCCGGTACCCTCAGTATTTGTGGCTTCATGTCGGTTAATACTACCTCTAATAGGTGTTTTGACTTGTCGTCATATACACCTACCTTAATTGCCCCTTTTATGACAAAGAAGTAGTCCACCTGTCCTCTTAAGTGTCTATGCCATGCTCTAACAATATTCGGGTAGGTTATTGAGAGATTAGCTTGTACTATATTATCATCTTCTAATAGTTCTTTCCAATCAGCTCTCATGACTTCATGGAATAATCCTCTTTCATCAACGAATCTTGTTATATCTGCTATTCTAACACCTTTTAGTGGAAGGCTTCTTACATTACCACTAATTGGCATTAAGATCTCCTCGCTTTGTATTCTTCTAGGAGTAGTTGAATTGCTTTTTGAGTACTATAGAATTCTGTATTTAATAATTTTCTAGCCTTACTTACATCTAGACTTGAGTCACGTGGTCTTCTAGCCTTCCAGTGCTTCATATCCTTCATTGATGCCCTACGTATCTTTTCTTTTGGTAGATTAAAGGCTTCAGCTATTTTTATTGCAAACTCGTACCTATTCATTCGTTCTCCAGCAACATGTAGTATTCCCATAGGTCTTAAATCCATGATCTCTACTATAGCCTCTGCGAGTAATGTATTAAGTGTTGGTGATACATATTGATCTATTACAGCATATACTTCCTCGTTACGTAAGAGTTTCTCTATAACATATTCAGCAAAACTCTTCTTGCTGCCTCCTAGACCGTATATGGCGCTAGGTCTAACTATGGTATAAAGGAGGTCACTTGAACGCACTAGTTCCTCGCCTAATAGCTTTGTTAAACCATAATAGTTAATCGGGTTCACTAAATCCTTCTCCTTATACAAACCTTTTTCCCCATCAAATACGTAGTCTGTTGAAACATATACTATATATGATTTAACCACTCTTGCAGCTCTAACAATACTTCGCGTTGCTTCTACATTTATTTTCCATGCCTTTTCTTTATTGGTTTCACACTCATCTACGTTGGTTAATGCTGCAGTATGTACTATAATGTCTGGTTTAGTCTTCATAATTAAATCTTCTAATACTATAGTGTTCGAGATATCCATACGTATACCAATAATATTTGATGAGTAAATATTTATTGGATTCCTATTATAAATCGCTACTACTCTATCTCTACGCTTGGTTAACTTATCTAATATTTTCTGACCAAGTAACCCGCTTGCACCAGTTAAAAGTATTTTCAACTCTATCTCCTCCATGGTACTTCTGATGAGAAATATTTATCTGATAATAATGGTTTCCACCACCACTCATTGTTTAGATACCATTCTACCGTTCTCTTAATGCCTTCAATCCATGATACTATAGGCTTCCAGCCTAATGATAATATCTTATTTCCACTCATAGCATATCTTCTATCATGGCCGGGTCTATCTTCAACATGTCTTATCAATTCTAAAGGTTTGTTCATAATTTTTAGTATTGTTTCAACGACTTCGATATTGGTTCTCTCATTAAATCCTGGAATGTTATAAGCTTCTCCCTTCTTCCCTTTTGTTAATACTGTTTCTACGGCTCTTACAAAATCTTCTACGTAAAGCCAGTCTCTAACTTGATCACCTTTACCGTATATTGGTATAGTATAACCATATAGTGCACGTATAATGGTTTTTGGTATAAGTTTCTCAGGAAACTGGTAGGGTCCATAGTTATTTGATGGTCTTAAAATGATCACAGGTAAACTATATGTCTTATAATATGATTGAGCTAGTAGATCACCTGAAGCCTTACTAGCGGAATAAGGACTACTCGGCCTAAAAGGCGACTCTTCGGTGGCTGGAGGTTTTCCTTCGAGGTCGCCGTAGACTTCATCGGTTGATATATGGATTACTAAGGGTATTTCATATTTTCTAGCAGTTTCTAATACTACGAATACCCCGAAGACATTTGTTTTTAGAAATGGTGCTGGCTCGTTAATGCTTCTATCAACGTGTGTTTCTGCCGCGAAGTTTATGATGGCTTCAGGCTCGTACTCTTTTACTGTGTTCTGGAATGTTTCTTCATCGCAGATGTCTCCTCTCTTAAAGATTATTCGCTTGTTATCTATAAGGTTTTTTATATTTTCTATTCTACCAGCATAGGTTAGTTTATCGTATATAAGTATCTGTATATCCTCACCTTTTCTCGCCATATGTCTAACAAAGTTA